>JBAXED010000071.1:0-20268 GCA_037140615.1 Prolixibacteraceae bacterium | reverse complement strand
GGGAAAGACGGGGAGACGGGGAGACTGGGAGACTGGGGGACTGGGGGACTGGGAGAATGAAGAAAAGGCAACGGGAAACGGAGAAACGGAGAGGGGGAACTGGAGAAGTGGGTTTGCAGGTGGGAGGCCACAAGAGGAGACGGAGGGCAGACAAGCTACACATTCGCTGGGAATTGAACCGGAGTATCAATCGGCAAATTTCATGCAGCTCAAAAACAGGTATTTGCTTACGCCGGTAAAGTCAGGGCTGATGGTCATCGACCAGCGGGAAGCACATGCAAGGATCCTTTACGAAAATTTTATGCGTAATTTCAGTTCACACCTTGCTACGAGTCAGCGGCAGCTCTTTCCCCCGGTATTGGAACTTAATGCCGCAGACGCTGAAATCTTGAATGCATTAAGGGAAGAACTGCATCTATTGGGATTTGAAATCAGGCCCGAAGCCGACCACCATTTTTACATCGATGGCACACCCGGTGTCTTGAGTCAATTGGATGCCAAAGAGTTGGTCGAAACAGTTATCGCCTCCTTTCAGTACCGGCCAGTCGATCTCATGGAAGAGATCAAAGCCCAGCTTGCTCTGGTTTTGGCACAATCATCGGCAGTAAACTATGGGGCGGCCTTGAAGCAGGAAGAGATGATTGCACTCTTTAATCAGCTTTTTGCCTGCCAGTCTCCCGGGTTCTCTCCTTCCGGGAAAAAAATCATCTCCATCATTGCCCTGACTGACATCGAAAATCTTCTTAAAGATTAGCGATTCTCATCCGATTCCTTATTTTTGCATATTATGATCTGAAAATTATCCTCATGCAATTTCGTTCAGCCTCTCCCCTAGCCATCCCTCCTGTTGTCAAGAATTTGATCCTGATCAATTTGGTCATGCTGGTCGCAACGTGGGCATTGAAATCCACCGGTATAGACCTGACGGAAAAGCTGGGGCTCTACTATCCCGGGTCACCCAATTTCAGGCCTTATCAACTAGTCACCCATATTTTCATGCATGCCAGTTTTGGCCACCTTTTCTTTAATATGTTTGCTTTGTACATGTTTGGCAAAGTGCTTGAAATGGTTTGGGGACCGAAACGTTTCCTGATTTATTTTCTGGTAACGGGTTTAGGAGCAGCAACGTTGCACCTTTTTGTCAACTATCTTGAATTATCGCATGTGGCAAAAACGGTGGATGCTTTTGCGAACACTCCTTCTCCTGAACTTCTCAGCACCTTTGTAAAAGCCAATCTGGGCAGTCAGGCAGCTCCATGGGTTCATGATTTCATCAACAAATGGTCGGAAGCACCGGGTAATTCGGTCTATGCCCAACAAGGTGTCGAGCTCGTTCAAAAGATTTTCGAGGAGAAGATTAATATTCCTACAGTTGGTGCCTCCGGGGCTGTTTTCGGAATCCTGCTTGCATTTGGAGTGCTCTTCCCCAATACTGAGTTGATGCTGCTCTTTCCTCCCGTTCCAATTAAAGCCAAGTATTTTGTGATCGGATACGGTCTGATCGAACTCTATCTTGGATTTACCCAATCAAACAGCAATGTGGCGCATTTCGCTCATCTTGGAGGAATGCTGTTCGGCTATCTGCTTTTGCGTTACTGGAATGTTAACTCTAAGAATTTCTATTGAGAAACACATGGCAATTACCGATGAGATAAAGCTTTCCTACCAGCATGGTTCCTATCTGACGAAGTTGATTTACATCAATCTCGCCATATGGATCGTTGTTCGTTTAGTTGCTGTTTTTCTTGTTCTGGGTGGCAATGAAAATCTCACTTACATTGATTGGCTGGCATTACCGGCCTCTTTCGGTCAGTTTATTACCCGCCCCTGGACGCTGATCACCTACATGTTCCTGCATTATGAGCTTTGGCATATTCTGATGAACTTGCTTTGGCTTTACTCTTTCGGACGCATCTTTCTCGAATACCACCAGCCACGAAAATTGCTATGTCTGTATTTCTTTGGAGGAATTTCAGGTGGGATCTTCTTCATGGCTGCCTACAATCTCTTTCCTCATTTCCAGCAGGCAATTGCCTTCAGCAGGCTTCTTGGCGCCTCGGCAGCCGTCATCACTATCGTAGTTGCCACCGCAGTTTACGTGCCCAATCATGTGATTCATCTCATTCTGATCGGACCGGTAAAAATAAAATGGATCGCACTTGCCTCACTCATTCTTTATGTTGTAAACCTAACGGGGGATAATGCAGGCGGTAATTTTGCACATCTGGGCGGAGCCTTCTGGGGATTTATTTACATGTCGCTCCTAAAGTCGGGCTTAGACCTCTCGACGCGTTCCGAACGATTTTTCGACAAGCTTTTCAGCTGGTCAAAGCCAAAAAGAAAATTAACGGTCGAATACAATGCCGGATCTGTCCGCGAATACGGTTATAACAAAAGTAAGAAGGAAAAACAGGAGGAAGTTAACAGGATACTTGACAAAATCAGTGCGAAAGGTTATGATGCGCTGACTGTCGAAGAGAAGGAGATGCTATTCAGAATGAGCGGCAAAAAATGAAGAAAAGCACAGTTAAAAATCTATTTTCGAAATTCGGCTTCTATACCAATTTATTTTTTGGCGGACTTCTTATCATGGTCTATCTGGCCCTTCTTGTCCCGCCCGATACTTTTTGGCCCGCCGCTTTTCTGGGTTTCCTGTATCCCTATCTGCTAGTGATAAATATTCTCTTTGTCATCTGTTATGCGCTGCTGAAATCTAAGAAGCTTTTGCTTTCACTTTTGATAATTCTTGTTGGTTACCAGCATTTTTTTCATTTTATCCAACCGATCCCGCATTTTAAATCGGAAACCAAAGGGCTAAAGATCCTCAGTTTCAATGTCCATTATTTTACAAAAGATATGGGCAAAAAACAAGCCGACCATCCCATGCTTGTTGATTATCTGCAAAGTGTTAATGCAGATATTATTTGTCTGCAGGAAACCCGGTTGTTCAAGACCGGGAAACTTTCTCCGGATGGTATCAGAGATGCTTTGCCCGGAATAAAATATTATCAGCTGGCTCATTCGATCTCCAATGCCGGACCGATGACATTGTCTAAATTTCCAATCGTCAGGCTGGGTGAAATCCGTTTTGAGAAGAGTGCGAATATGGTCCTGTATTCTGATATATTGGTCAGGCCGGGTGATACCATCAGGGTATATAACTGTCATTTCCAATCATACAGAATCACTCCTGAAGATTATTCTCTGACCGACCCTGACAAGAGTGGAACCAACGAGCAGCAACTTCGGGAGGCAAGGTTAATTAGTAAGAAGATGATACTTGCCTTTACATTTCGTGCGCGCCAGGCAAGGTCTGTTGCTGCTCACATCCGAAAATGTCCTTATCCTGTAATAGTTTCCGGGGATTTCAACGACACTCCTCTATCCTATACCTATCATGTTTTAGATATACAGTTGAAAGATGCTTTTACCGAAGCCGGTTATGGAATATCCAATACTTACAATAGTTTTATTCCATTGTTTAGAATTGATTATATTCTTTATAGTCAGCGATTTAACGCTGTTTCTTACCATTGTGACCCGATTCAACTATCTGACCATTTCCCTGTTGTTGCTGTACTTGAGTGGCTAAAATGATATCATTGTGGCAATTGCAATTTTTTCTTACATTGTGATATATTTTGAAAAATGAAAAAATACCGTGCCATCCTTGTAGATGATGAAAAGAATGTACGCGAAGTATTGGATTTACTGCTATTCCAGTATTGCAAGCAAGTAGAGGTTGTTGCTATGGCATCATCTGCTGCCGAAGCGCGCGAATTACTGAAGAAACATGATGTTGATTTTATATTTCTGGATATCTCCATGCCTAAAGAGGATGGTTTTACTTTTCTTACAACCATTCCTAAAGAAAATTACTGCATCATCTTTGTTACCGCCTTTGAAGATTATGCCTTGCGAGCCCTTAAAGCCAGCGCCATCGACTATCTTTTAAAGCCCATTACCCCATTAGACCTTGTAGATGCCGTTTCAAAAGCTATTCAGCATTATGAGTTGCTCAATAGCCGTCAGCAGGAAAAAAATAATTACAACGATTCGCTCAAAAACCTGGGTGAAAATATCATTCTGGGATCAAAAAGCCTAACAAAGATCACCGTATCAGAGCAATTTGGATTTCAAATTGTTAACACTTCAGACATTATGTACCTTGAGGCAGATAGCAATTATACTATCATACATCTTTCAGGCTTAAAGAAAATTGTTGCCACAAGGACCATGGGAGATTTTGAGAAAATCCTCGATCAACCTGAATTTTTCAGAATTCACAAATCGATTATCATCAACTTTAATTTTCTGAAAGGATATACCAGTTATCAGGGAAATTTTGTCACGCTCATAGATGGTTCTTCATTGAGTATTTCCAGAAGAAGGCTTAATGATTTTAGAGAAGCAGTAAAACAATTCACCAAATCACTGGACTAATTTGAAAGATAAAATTTTCTCCTTCTTGTTCTTCTTACTTTTTGCCAGTAAGTCAATTTTGGCTCAAAGCTTGCCTTTATATTCCAATAGCCTTTCTAAAAGCCCACTTGTACAGCATTTTACTACCTCAGAAGGGCTCCCTTCAAATGGTGTATATAAAATTTTTCAGGATAGCAAGAAATTTATCTGGTTTGCCACGGATGCCGGAGTTTCAAAATACGACGGAACAAAATTCAATTACTACCGCAAACAGGATGGACTCAGCAGCAACGATGTTTTTGATGTTAAAGAAGACTCCTATGGAAGAATTTGGTTCTTTCATTTGAATGGGTCTCTTGACTTTTTTCTAAATAATTTTCTGCACAATGAAAAAAATACTGCTTTTCTTGATTCTTTGAAATGTGATGATTATTTCCGCCAACTATATGAAGACCAAAATCGCAACCTCTATTTTTATTATAACTCCCGACGATTAATTTATTCTCTCGATTCACTAAATCATTTGACAAAGTTCAAATTGCCATCTATTCCTATAAAAAACCATTTTATACCATCGACCATTGAGGGAATGTCTGTACGTTACATGACAAGAAATGCTAATGGAGAATTTAATTTCTGGACTCCGGGCGGCTTTTTCACTTCAAAAAATCATTCGAAAAAAATCGAATTGGAAAGCAATGCATTCAGATACAGAGAAGTGGTTACCTCTTCAACCAATAAAAAATATGTCTTGGTTCGGGACAATGACAGTACAAAGTTTAATATCAAAAGATTCAATGAAGAAGTGAGTTTCGAGAAAATTGAATCACTTGCGAGTCCAGGTTCTAAATACATCACTTCAATTCTGGAAGACATCAATGGTCTTCTGTGGATTTCAACTTATGATCAGGGAGTCTTTTGCTTCAAAGACCGCAAAGTAATATTTCATTTTGACATCAAAGATGCAAAATCGATCATCCAGGATCATGAAAACAATATTTGGATAAGCTCCATGAAAGAGGGGGTGTATAAAATCAGCCCCTTCTTTTACAACCACGAACATTTTGGAAGTGCCGAATTTCAAAATTCCGGAGTATTTGCCCTTTGCCAATACGACAGTACCGGCATATGGTGCACAAATGGGAAAATGCTCTATCTGTTGAAAGAAAATGAATTATACAAACTGGATTTTCAGCAAACAGAGAAGTCCTTTAACCAGATTTTGCAAATAGACCACCATCTTTTGTTTGTTGGTGAGTCAGGTAAACTACCCTTTGCCTTAGAAAACATTCAAATCAATAAAGCGGAAAAGAAAGTCCTTGTAAACAAAGTTAGTCAGTCGCCGCTTGTAATGAACAATATCATCTATAACAAACAAACCAACGAAATAAGATCATTCAGTCAGATTTTTTTATATCAAATTCCTCAGGATGGGTTGTTCAAAAAATTAACCGCTAAAAGAATTGGAGAACGAATATCAAATATCTATTATAACATAGACAACGAATTAACAATCAATGCCAAAGGCAATTATCTGTACCTGAATAAAAATCAAGTCCCATATAAAGAACTTACATATTTCAACAATAAAAAAATTTCAGATCACCTGAACCTGGATGATAAAACCGAATTGTTCAACATCGAAGGTGACAGTCTATTTCTATACCATAATAGGAAATTGCATAATTTATCTGCCAGCTTCGAACAACCGATAGATATGCTAATCAAGCACCTGGAATATCAGGATTCTACCTTAATTATTGCCACTTCAAAAAATATTTATGTCTGCGAACACCCATTAAATATTCTTAAAAATAAGCCTGTATTGTTGAACCTTATTGATATAAACTTTAAATCCATTCATGGCATTTTATTCAATCAGGACAAACTCTACGTCGCTAGTGATGATGGACTGACCTCCCTCCCATATTCTGATCTGCATAAAAGAAATGTTAATTCACCTTTCCCTTACTTCCAGTCTATTCAGGTTAATGATGAAGAAAATCAGGATAAAAGAGAGGAGGTTTCGTTAATCAGTAATCAGCGAATCAACATCTCTTTCGGATGCATCAATTATTCGGTCAGTACAAATATCTTTTCATACAAACTTGAGGGGACTGATACTGATTGGACTGTTGTCAAAGGCAATAACGTCGTTTTACAGAATCTATCACGAGGAACCTACGTCTTTAAGCTCCGCGCCAGAAAGCCAGCTTCGGCCTGGAGTGAACCCATCGAATTTGCCATCAAAGTATATTCGCCAATCTGGCAACACCCCTTATTCTATTTCTTTGTTTCACTATTTATTTCGGTCATCGTTTTCCTTTTAATTATAAGGCAAAAAAACATCGAGTTGGCTCGACGTCAAATGGAGCACCAGATACTATTGTTGGAGCAGAAATCCCATCAGGCCATGATGAACCCTCATTTCATCTTCAACTCACTGGGCTCGATTCAAAATTATTTACTTCACAACAAACCGAATGAAGCCGGGGTATATCTCTCTCAATTTGCAAGGCTAATCCGCCAAAATCTTAATTCCATCAATAGTTCCATGATAAATCTCGATGAAGAGATTGACCGGTTAAAAAATTATCTGGATTTGGAAAAAATCAGGATGGGTGATAAATTTGAATACAACATAGTGATCGATGAAGCAGTGGAATCTGAGGATATCCTAATTCCATCCATGATCATTCAGCCCTTTATTGAAAACTCTATTTGGCATGGCATCGCAAATCTGGATGAAAAAGGGTTCATAACGGTTTCCTTCAACTTATGGGATGACAAATCGCTTCAGATCATCGTTGAAGATACAGGAATTGGAATCAAAAATGCCGAAAAATATAAAACCAGAAGTGATCCGCACCTGAACTTAGGGATGAACATTACCAGAAAACGCCTGGTCCTTTTGAGCCGGAAGTATAGCGTCAAAACCGGAATTGAATATACGGAATTGCTTCCAGGTGCTACCAATCCAGGTACCAAAGTGGTTGTCTTTGTGCCTTTTCTCTATGGCAATTCAAAGGAAATCAATTAAAGTCGTTCCGTTTAATAACCAAACCCGCCTTTGGTTCAACCAAATCAACCTTTTAATCAATTTTGACTTTTGTTACGGAAAGTTGAAATAGATTTATATCGGAAATCAAAAAGTGAGTATGTTTTGTTTGAGATTTTCACTGCTTTACCTCACCAAGAAACCTGGAGCGTTAAATTGTATTTTGAAATTTGAGGAACTTGGCTAGAGCTGATGCCAATGCAAAGGCTCTCTAAGTGTCTTCAAAAAAATAGCCCTGAAAATTTCAGGGCTATTTTTTTGTATGGGATCAAATTGGATGCGCCTACAAAAGTGCATCAATTTTTGCTGCAAGTATTGTCTTGGGAACTGCTCCAACTTGTTTATCGGCAATATCACCACCTTTAAAAAACAAAATAGTAGGAATGTTACGGATTCCAAATCTGGCCGCAGTGCCTGGATTAGAGTCTACATCCATTTTTGTAATAACTGCCCGATCTTTGTAATCATCGGCAAGTTCACTTACGAGTGGGCCAATCATCCTGCATGGACCGCACCATTCTGCCCAAAAATCGACTAAAACAGGTTTGTCGGATTGAAGGACAATCTCCTCAAAATTTGCATCAGTAACTTCAATGGTCATGAGATATTTTTTAAAATTGATTATTTATTCCCCGTTTGCAAAGGTATAAAATTACAGAATTAATTTATACTAAAGTTTATTTCTGTCTGTTTTTGCAAGTATGTCTTAAGTTCTTGCGACAGGTTAACACTCTTCGTTCTGGAAAACATTTGGATGCGGGTATCTGAATCAGTGTCTACAAGATTGAACCGTAAGGTCGTTTTTCCCAGATTATTAAGCAGGACATTCTCCAGTTCCAGGAAATTATCTTCTTCCAATTTATTGATTGGAATTTCCAGTGTAAGAATCTCTGCTTTGGCCGCCAGATCCTCCAGAAGTTCCATTTTTGATGGTTTGAATTCAAATTCATTGCCTCCGTTCCATCTTTCCGAAACCTTCCCTCGCACCAATAGAAACAGGCCTTTTTTACAGAATTTACTGAATGATACATAGTCGTTGCCAAACAGCATAATTTTCAATGACCCATTGTAATCAGTCAAAATCATGCTGGCAAAGTTCTTTCCATTTTTGGATATTCCTTCCTGGGCTTCAGTAACAATTCCAACAAGGCAAAGATCTCTGTTTTTATAGGCCAATATATCTGTACTTAAATCTGAAAAGGTAACTCCTTTGGTACAAAAGCTTTCTATCTCCATTTTGTAATCATCCAACGGATGTGCAGAAAGATAGATGCCTATCAGGTTCTTTTCTTTTTCCAATGCTACGATGGAAGGCCATTCGGGCACATTTGGTACAGAAGGCAATTTGATTGAAATAGGTTGTGTATCGCCAAAAAGATTTGCCATTGAGCCTGTCTTTTCGCTCTGAATCTTGTTGCCGTATTTTATCAAAGCTTCGATAAAGGTGGTCCCATCACCGGAGTCGGCAAAAAACTGCGCTCTGTTTAATGATTGAAAACTATCGAAAGCTCCTGCTGCAGCAAGTCCTTCGAGATTTTTTTTGTTGGTCGACTGTAGATTGACCCGTTCTACGAGATCGAAAATACTTTTGTAATCACCATTTTGATCCCTTTCTTTCAAAATATCTGCCACAGCACCGGCCCCAACTCCTTTGATGGCTGTGAGACCAAAACGCAGCGCGCCATTCCTGTTGACAAAAAATGATGCCCTTGACTCATTTACATCAGGCCCTAGAACCTTCATCCCCATATGGTTGCATTCATCCATAAAAAGAGAAATTTTGTCAGAGTTGGAAAGGTTGCAACTCAACACAGCAGCCATGAACTCTGATGGATAATGTGCCTTGAGGTACCCTGTTTGGTAGGCGATAAAGGCATAGCAGACTGAGTGTGACTTATTGAATGCATAGGAGGCAAAAGACTCCCAGTCTTTCCAGATCTTCTCAGTAAGTGAATCGGGTGCCTTGCCCATCTCCTTGCATCCCTCGACAAACTTGATGTTCTTTTTACAACCTTCTTTGAAGAGAACTTTGAGCTCATCCATCATCTTCCGGTCCTTTTTACCCATGGCCTTGCGAAGGGAGTCTGATTGTCCCCTGGTAAAATCGGCCAAAGCCCTGGCTTGTAACATAACCTGCTCCTGATAGACCGTTATTCCATAAGTATCTTTGAGAAAGGCTTCCATCATCGGATGATCATAAGCAACCGTTTCGCGGCCGTGTTTCCGGTTGATGTAGGAGGGAATATACTCCATTGGTCCGGGCCTGTACAATGCATTCATTGCCACCAGATCCTCGAAGCAATTGGACTGAAGCAGCTTTAACCATTTTTTCATTCCGGCCGATTCGAACTGGAAAATAGCAGTCGTTTCGGCAGTACTAAATAATTCAAATGTTTTGGCATCGTCCATGGGAAGACGGTCAATGTCGATCACGATTTTACTGGTAAGCTTGATATTTTCAAGACATTCTTTGATGATTGAGAGGGTTTTCAATCCAAGAAAGTCCATCTTCATAAGACCAATCGACTCTACAAAATGGCCATCATATTGAGTTGTCAAGAGATCTTCGTCTTTGGTTGGCATCAGGGGGATGTGCATGTCCAAAGGATCCCTGCCAATGATTACGCCACAGGCATGGACGCCGAATTGCCTTACACAACCTTCGAGCGTACCTGCAAATTTAAGCATCTGAACCACCATCGGATTCAACGAATTCTTCTCTCGTTCGAGGAGAGGATTGGCGGCATAAGCCTCTTTCAACGTAATTTTTGGTGTCTCAGGTACCAGTTTGGCTATTCTGTCTGTCTCCGGTAGTGGGATCCGCAGCACCCTGCCGACATCGCGGATGGCCATTTTTGCAGCCATGGTACCAAAAGTGCAGATGTGTGCCACCCTGTCTCTTCCATATTTTTCCTTGACCCAATCGAGTACCAGCTGCCGGCCATCGTCGTCGAAGTCGATGTCGATATCCGGCATCGATATCCGGTCAGGATTGAGAAACCGTTCGAAAAGAAGCTCGTATTTAAGCGGATCGACATTGGTGATTCCTGTCGTATAGGCAACCACCGATCCTGCGGCAGATCCCCTACCGGGACCAACGATGACCCCCATTTGTCTTGCTGCATTGATAAAATCCTGAACAATGAGGAAGTATCCCGGGAAACCCATCGTTTTGATGACGTGAAGTTCGAATTCAATCCTTTCCTGTATTTCAGCACCAAAATTCTCGCCATACCTTTCAATGGCACCCTTGTTAACGAGCGACTGAAGATAATCGGATTCAAATTTCACCCGGAGAACACTTTCATAACCACCCATGCGATCAAAATCCTTCCCAAATTCGGCTATTAACTCTTCCTCTGAGAATTTTGTCCGGTGGTCATCCATTGTTCCAAAACTCCCGGGAATGGGAAATTCCGGCATGATAGGTTTGGCATTCAGCTCGTAGAATTCTACTTTGTCAACAATCTCCTGCGTGTTGCTCAGAACTTCTGGAAGATCCTCAAAAAGCTTGTTCATCTCAACGGTACTTTTGAGCCACTCCTCTTTGGTATATTTCATTCTGGAGGGGTCGTCAAGGTCCTTTCCGGTATTGAGGCAAATGAGCAGATCATGGGCATCTGCATCTTCCTGGTTTACAAAATGGACGTCATTGGTAGCAATCAGCTTGACATGGTGCTTTTTAGCCAGCTCCGTGATGACCTTATTTACAATGACCTGTTTTTCATAAACATCCCTTCGAAGTTCAGGATCAACGGCCGGATGACGCTGAACCTCCAGGTAAAAATCTTCTCCAAAAATTGATTTGTACCATTCGATGGTTTCCCCGGCAGCAGTATAATCTCCTTTCAGGATAAACTGAGGAATCTCCCCACCCAAACAGGCACTTGAGACAATCAGTCCTTCGCTGTATTTTTCGAGCAGTACTTTGTCGATCCGCGGCTTGTAATACATGCCTTCCGTGTTGGCAATCGTGACCAGCTTAAGCAGATTACGGTACCCTTTCATGTTCTTGGCCAGTAAGATCAGGTGATCTCCGGATCTATCCTCCTTCTCATTTTTGTCTTTGAATTGAATTCCCCTGGAAGCGACATAAGTTTCAACACCCAGAATAGGTTTTATATCTTTCCTTTTGCATGTTTCATGAAAATCCTTTACGCCAAACATATTACCATGATCTGTTAGTGCCAGTGCACTCATGCCATCCGCTTTTGCTTTTGAGACTAAACCTCCAACACTGGCAGCACCATCCAGGATCGAATATTGACTATGAACATGAAGGTGAGTGAAGGGTAGCATGGGCTGAAATAGTTGACTTAGTGAAAAGAGGAATCGCACAGCATCGAAATACTGTGAGCCTTAAAGATAAAAAAACAATTTAAAGTTTCGAGATATCTGCTATTTTAGAAGCAGTACTTACGGCTTCGAAAGAATCCTGCCCTTGTTCAAAAATAAAGGCAGCAACATCAAATTTAAAACCTACCAATTTTCTATCTGTATATGAATCTGAAGGCGGGAAGCTGGTTATTGCAAATGGGATCGACAAGTCAGTGGTTGCATCTTTCGGGACAAGATAGGAAGATTGATAGATCAGTGTATTAACTTTTAAAGAGGTACTAAATACAGAATCAACACGCGAAATACTTACTTTGTAGGCTTCACAATTTACAACAGCCTGCCATTTGAGAGTTATATTAATTGCATCCTTTGACAAAACCATTTGTTGAGCTGGAAGGATTGATTTTGCAGCAACTGAATTGACTTTGGTAGCAGTCGTTCCATCACTGTAAGTCACGTTGTAAGTAAAGCTTTCAGCTGAGGGAATAGCTGCTTTATACAAAGATTTATCCGCAACATCCATGTAGAAAGCAAATCCGTCTCCATTAAAATTCTGGAGAGTTGTTGTACTACCGGTAGCTCCTTTTACAATCACACCCGTCATCTTGGTAAAACTATAGGCAGAATGGATCATTGCAAAGACAGGTGTGCCATTGGTCCCCACTATCGAATTAATATAGGAGTCTGCGAAAACTTCCTTGGTTACTTCCGTTTTTTTACATGATGACACGAGCGTAAACAGAACTAAAATCGCCAAACTTTTTAAAAAATATTTTTTCATCTCAGAATATTTTAGAAATTAAATTTTCGACTATTACTTAATCATTGCAAGAAATACTGGTATCGCCGGGAAGCTTAACCCAATTGACAATGCCTGTATTTTTTATCATTGCTTCTGATCTTTGCAAACATACTTCTCTCAATGAAATATTTAGCAAAACTACAATTTTTATTCCGAAGAAATATTGTACCTTTGCCCCTCGTTTTTATTAATAAACATTAAAAGAGCAAAACTGTATGTCAGTAAAGATTCGTTTGGCTAGGCATGGCCGCAAACAACATGCCTACTACCACATTGTGGTAGCAAACAGCAGGGCGCCACGAGATGGCAGGTTTATTGAAAGGATCGGTTCTTACAATCCAAACACTAATCCTGCCACCATCGATCTTGACTTTGACAAAGCCATTGATTGGCTTTTCAAGGGCGCTCAGCCGACAGACACCACCCGTTCGATCCTTTCTCAGCAAGGGGTCATGATGAAGAAACACCTCTTGGAAGGAGCTAAAAAAGGAGCTTTCAGTGAAGCAGATGCAGAAGTAAAATTCGAAGCCTGGCTGAAAGAAAAGACTGCAAAAGTCGATGCTTCCAAAGAGAAACTTACCAGCAATCAAATTGAGGAGAAAAAAGCAAGGTTGAAAGCCGAAGCTAAAGTAAACGAAGCACGCATGGCTGAAATTGCAAAACGCAATGCAGCAGCTGCCGCGGCTAAAAATCCTGCACCTGTTGCAGTTGTTGAAGAAGTTGCTGCTCCTGCACCTGTTGTGGAAGTTGAAGAGGTTGAAGCTCCTGCACCTGTTGCAGTTGTTGCTGAACCTGAAGTTGAAGAAGTTGAGGTTGAAGCTCCTGCCCCAGTAGCAGAAGTTGAAGCCCCTGCAACTGACGTTGAAACTGCTGAAGAGACTACCGAAGCATAAACAACATTGAATCCCTGATGAAGGGATAAAGAATTTAGGCGATGGTGCACAACCATCGCCTTTTTTATTTGCTATTTTTGTATTAAACATTTGAACAAGCACTTATGACTCCGTTCATCAAAGATGACTTTCTTCCCATCGGTTTCATTCTCAAACCTCATGGATTAAAAGGTGGAATGATCCTTGAAATTGAAGATGGCTACGAGGAGGTCGTTGAAGACTCGGAATTTCTACTGGTTGAAGTAGAGGGAGGATTGGTGCCGTTTTTTGTGACTGAAGATGGAATTAATTTCCGCTCTCCAACATCTTTATCCTTGTCATTTGACGGATACGACTCCGTAGAAAAATTACGTCCTTTTTGTGGCTGCAAAATATTCATTCACAAGGATATTGAAATAGATCAAAACAATAATGAGGAATTAAATGAACTGATTGGAGTCACAGTTTTTGACAAGGAGAGGGGAAAATTAGGGAAAATTTTAAGGGTGGATGACTTCTCCGGTAATGTTGTCCTGACCATTGGATACGCAGGACGTGAAGTACTGATTCCGCTTTCGGAGCAAATTATTATTAAGCTGGATGAGAGCAATAAAGAGCTTCATGTTGACTGTCCTGAGGGATTGATTGACCTGAATATTGTTTAATATTTACATACTAACTAAATTCATCATGAAAAACCTGCGAATTTTAATCATGGTAATAATAGGAGTCGCTTCGACTCTAATGCTTAGTGCACAAAAGACTTTCAAATACGACCTTCCGGCATTTACGGAAATCTCGTTAAAGAATGATGCCAAGCTTATTTTGATTCAGGATACTATTCAGTCTGTTACTGTTACAGCCAGACAGGAGACCATCGACAAGCTGGTGGTGGAAGTTGGCAACCGAATGCTGACTATCAGATATCCCAACAATGTTTGGTTTGATTCAAAATGGACCCCAGGTGATGTAATTATTACGGTAAAAGCGCCACAAATAGATAAGCTTCTACAATCAGGATCAGGTTCAATTGTTGCTGAAAAGCTGCTTAGCTCCCGGATTCTGGACCTTTATGTTGGAGGAAGCGGATTTATCAAACTCAACAATCTTAAGTCAGAAAAAATATCGGCTACCTTGTCGGGGTCAGGTCATGTGCAACTTGCAGGAGAAAGTATCGCTTCCGAATTCAAAATGGCAGTCTCCGGTTCAGGAGGGGTAAAAGCCTCTGGATTAAAAACAAAAAGTGTCAATGTTCTGATATCCGGATCAGGAAGTTGTGCTGTTTATGCCCTGGACAAACTCAATTGTAAAATCGCAGGATCAGGAAGTGTAACCTATTATGGCAATCCGGCCATCGAATCAACGATTGTTGGTTCGGGAATTGTCAAAGAGGGTAAATAGCTGCAAACTGAAGGTAAATTCGCGCCTATCAGGATCTAATAATCTGAATCTCACCACCAACACCCAGTTTTAGGATGGAGGAAGGTAATTGCTTGCTTCTCTCTTCCTGACGGTATTGCACAACATAATCTACAGCATTTTTAATTTCTTCACTGATTTCTTCAAAATTTTGCGGGGCAGTTTTACCTGAAATATTAGCAGATGTGGAGACCAGAGGCCGACGAAACCGCTGAATGAGCTGCTCCGTGAAATGCTCTTTAGTAACTCTTATACCAACGGATCCATCAGATGCAATAAGATTGGCTGCCAGGTTTTTGGCACCGGGGTAAATGATTGTCAGCGGTTTGTCAGCAACCTCTATCAATTGCCAGGCAACTTCAGGAACCTCCATGACATATGAATTGAGCATGTTGGGATTCTCGATCAGGACAAGCATACTCTTAACATCTTCACGCTGCTTGATCCCAAAAATCCGCTTAACGGCCTCCTGATTTGTGGCATCGCAGCCAATCCCCCAAATGGTATCGGTTGGGTACAAGATCACTCCACCCTGACGGAGAACCTCCAATGCTTGCTTTAGATCATCGTTTGAGAACATATTTTAATCGTTTGAAGAGTTTGAAATGTTTGAAGGGTTTGAAGGGTTTGAAGAGTTAAGCTTCAAATTTCCAGAACATCATAAACATTTCAAACATTATAAACATTTTAAACCTTTTTACATTGTGGTTATCTGATTTCGATGAAATGCTTGTTTTCGAAAGGTCTATAGTGAAAAAAATTTTCGAACCAATAAAGTACAAAATATCTGACCGTAAATTTCTTTTTCTTCTCTGACAGATCCGGATGCCAGTTAAGTTGTTCAAGTCGCTTTTTCATAACTGCGGGATGAGTTTCTTTGAAACGGGTCAGACTATCGATAGACTGAGCATAATCGTATTCGGCCGTGGTTTGGTTGATCGTTTTGATGTGCTTTGACTCGGCCGACCAATATTGCTTGCTCCCGTCAAGCTTCTCCTTCATCTTTTTAGGTGGTCGAACCCATCCATAATGGGACATGGAGGCATTGACAAATTTGCCTTTCAGCTTCCGTGCGTCCTTCCATCGAAATCCTTGGGCATCATTCCACGAGCGGATATTTTTGTCGTTGCGGATGATGCGAATTTCACTTCGGTACCACCTGCGAGAATCGGCAATGTAATCGTAGGTGCCATAAAAGTGGTTGTAATGGAATATCAAACCATCAACAGCCTTGTTAGATAAGTTCTCTTCCATGGCGGTGCGGATGACGGGCAAATATTTTTCATGGACAACCTCGTCCCCCTGTATGTAAAAGCACCAGTCAAATTCAGAAGGGATGGCGTCAAAGGCTTTGTTTGTCTCTGATGCAAGAACCCTTCCTTTCTCCTTGAGAGCCGGATCCCAGACCGTCCTAATGATCTCAATCTTCTCGGATTTAATGGATTGAATGAGCTCGAGGGTACCATCTTCACAGTCGCCTACTGCCACCATAAAATGATCGCAAAGTGGGAGGATCGATGTGATTGCTTCCACTATCGGATAGTCGAACTTCACACCATTCTTAACAAAACTAAATCCGCAGACTTTCAAGTTAGCCGTTTTTAAATTATCACTTAGTTTTTTCTAATAGCTAACGGTTAAAAGCCATTAGCTATTAGAAAAGGCTTATACCTTGAATTCGGGTAATTGGCCAAAGTTCAGCGTAGCAAAATAATCGTTCAGCGTTTCTGCCCTTCTTATTTCGACAACATCACCATTTTCACGGAGCAATAACTCTGCTGATCGCAACTTTCCGTTGTAGTTGAATCCCATGGCATGACCGTGGGCCCCCGTATCATGAATGACGACAAGGTTGCCCGGCATCATTTTAGGGAGCACACGGTTGATGGCAAATTTGTCGTTGTTTTCGCAGAGGGATCCGGTGACATCGTACATGAATTTCGAAGGATTCTCTTCATTGCTTAAAACAGTAATGTGGTGATACGAGCCATAAAGTGCAGGACGCATCAGATTAGCCATGGAAGCATCGAGTCCGGCATATTTTTTGTAAGTGTTTTTGATGTGCAAAACCGTGGATACCAAAAATCCAAACGGACCGGTTATTGCCCTTCCCGATTCAAAATAGATTTTCAGCGGATCAAGATTGTTTGCCACGATGAACTTTTTGTAACCTTCCCTGATACCATTGCTCATTCGATCCAGATCAACTGCTTGTTGGTCTGCTTTGTAGGGAATGCCAATTCCGCCACCAAGATTGGCAAATTCGAATCGTATCCCCAAAGTTTTGTAAAGTTCAACGATTAATTCGAAGAGAATCGTGGCTGTTTCTACAAAATAATCAGGGTTTAGCTCATTGGAGGCAACCATGGTATGGATGCCAAACCGTTTCACCCCTTTGTCGCGGAGGATTTTATATCCTTCAAAAAGTTGTTCGCGTGTAAAACCATATTTGGCCTCTTCGGGATGACCGATAATTGCATTCCCTTCTTTCAATGCCCCAGGGTTATAGCGGAAACAAACCAGTTCAGGCAAGCCGACTTGCTCTTCAAGATATTTGATATGACCAAAGTCGTCAAGATTGATGATCGCGCCAAGTTCAAGGGCCTTTTTGTATTCGTAGGCTGGAGTGTCGTTCGAAGTGAACATAATCTCCTCGCCACGCAGGCCTACTTTCTCGGCAAGTACCAGTTCTGCCATCGAACTGCAGTCGATACCGAATCCTTCCTGGCGCAAGATCTTCATCAAAAAAGGGTTCGGAGCTGACTTTATGGCATAATATTCTTTGAACCCGCTGTTCCAGGAGAAAGCCTTTACGAATTTTCTGGCGTACTCACGCATCCCTTTTTCATCGTAAATATGGAATGGTGTTGGAAATTTTTCGGCAATTTCGGATATTTTCTCTTTTGAAAATGGTAATGTCTTCTCGTTCATCGTAAAAAAAATTGAATCGGCAAATTTACAAAAAAACCCTATCCACAAACTGATTACACAGATATAGTTTAGATTACACAAATGAACCCCTTTCCTACCACAGATTACACAAATTACACCGATTAAATAAGAAATTAAGAATTATTCCCACTCGATTCCTTGTTTCTCCGTTTCATTGTTTCTCCGTTTCCCTCTTCACTTCCTTCTTCAACCACTCGCCCAGTCGCCCTGTCTCCAAGTCCCCCAGTCCTTCTTCTCCGTTTCCCTCTTCTACCAGCTCTCTGTTACCGGAACAGCTCTCTGCTTAAAAACCCGCTGGCAATTTCCCTTACCTCGCCGGTAAGACAAATGTTCCACGCTTCATCCACTTCAATTTGAAGTGTTCCACCTGGCATATTAACTGAAATCGAACGATCTGTCAGCCCCTTTTTTACCAGCACGGCAGCGATGGCACTTGAAGAACTTCCCGATGCCTGTGTAAATCCGGCGCCTCTTTCCCAGATCAATGCTTCGACCAACTTGCGAGAAATGACTTTAACAAACTGCACATTGATCCTGTTAGGAAACATGGAATGGTTTTCAAGTTGTGGTCCCACTTTTCTGATTTCGGCTTCATCAAGCTCATCACGCAAAACCACACAATGAGGATTACCTACCGAAACACAATGAACGTGGTATGGAGTGCCTTCGATGGTGACAGGCAGGTCGAAACATTCCGGTTTCGGATGATTGACAGGTATTTCGGCAGATTTAAAATTCGCCTTTCCAATATCCACCTTGATCATAAAGGCCTTATTCTCTATTAGTTCAAGAATATGTGCAGTAACAACGCCACCCAAAGTATCAATAGTGAATTGTCGCCTATCGGTAAACCCATAATCAAACAGATATTTTGCGAAGATTCTGAGTCCGTTACCGCTTTTCTCAGCCTCAGAACCATCCGGATTGAGGATTCTCAGTCCGAAATCGGCTTTCGCGGTAGGGACCTTCAGCAAGATGCCATCCGATCCTATCCCCACATGGATGTTGCATAACTGAATGGTTCGCTCAATGGTGATTTCAAAATCAATTGCTGCCTGGTCAAAAACAATGTACTCATTTCCAAGCCCGTGAGATTTTACAAAAAAATTCGTTTCCATAACTGCCGCATTGTAAGGTTTGCGGTAAAAGTACCCAAAAATTTATTTTGTATCTTTGTAGGCGCAACAATGTTTACATCGAAAGTTCATCATAATGGCAACAATCAACGAAAATTACCTTAAGCTCAAAGCGGGTTACCTTTTTCCTGAAATTGGCCGCAGGGTACGGGAATTCGCACAGGCAAATCCCGGAAAAGAAATCATCAGAATGGGTATTGGAGATGTTACCCAGCCACTTACACCCGCCGTTATCAAGGCTTTTCATGAAGGGGTTGAGGAGATGGGAAAGATTTCAACCTTCAAAGGTTACGGACCCGAGCAGGGTTATGATTTCCTGAGGGAAGCCATTGCCAAAAATGATTACCAATCGCGTGGAGTTCATATTTCCGCCGATGAAATTTTTGTCTCTGACGGATCGAAATGCGATACTGGAAATATCCAGGAGGTCTTCGGTAGCAGCAATAAAATTGCCATTTGCGATCCTGTTTATCCGGTTTACGCAGATACTACCGTGATGTCGGGCAAGACAGGACATTGCGGTTCCAATGGATATTTTGACGGAATTGTTTACATGCCTTGCAATGAACAAAATGGGTTTCTCCCTGAATTACCAGAAGAACGGCCTGATCTGATATTCCTCTGCTTTCCAAATAATCCTACCGGTACCGTCGCCAGCAAAGCGTATCTGAAAACATGGGTGGATTACGCCATACAAAACCATTGCATCATCTTTTATGATGCGGCTTATGAGGCCTTTATTACAGACCCAACTATTCCTCACTCAATTTTTGAAATTGAAGGGGCTAAAGCTGTTGCCATTGAATTTAGAAGTTTTTCAAAAACGGCTGGATTCACAGGAACACGGTGTGCATTTACGGTTATTCCGGAGGAGCTAATGGCCTTCGATGCTGCCGGGAAGCCACATCCAGTAAAACCTTTGTGGATGCGACGTCACACAACCAAATTCAATGGCGTCTCCTATCCCGTACAAAAAGCTGCAGCGGCTATTTATTCTGAAGAGGGAGCCAGGGAGGTCAAGAATGTCGTAAACTACTATCTCGAAAATGCACGTATAATGCTGGAGAGTCTGACCAAAATGGGATTCACAGTCTTTGGAGGTATCAATGCACCCTATGTGTGGGTAAAGACAAAGAATGGTCTCACATCCTGGGAGTTTTTTGACCTGCTACTCAATGAAGCCAATGTGGTAGGCACACCAGGGTCTGGATTTGGACCTGCCGGGGAAGGATATTTCCGTTTCTCAGCTTTCGCCGAAAGGGAGAATGT
>JBAXED010000070.1:0-20287 GCA_037140615.1 Prolixibacteraceae bacterium | reverse complement strand
TTTTATGTTTTTATTTTGGTTCCTTAATTTGGTAGCTAATGCCCTCAATGAATATACAACAAAGGATTAGTTTTGCGTCCACCAGAAGCAAATTTGAATACCCCGATTTCCTGGAGGTTCAGATTCAATCTTTCAAAGAATTTTTCCAATTGGGAACCTCTCCGGAAGATCGCAAAATCGAAGGTCTTTTCAAGGTTTTTCAGGAAAATTTCCCTATTTCCGATACGAGAAATAATTTTGTTTTAGAGTTTATTGACTATCAGGTCGATCCTCCGAGATACAGCATTGAAGAGTGTATCGAGCGTGGACTAACATTTAGTGTCCCCCTAAAAGCGAAGCTTAAATTGTTCTGTACCGACCCTGAGCACGAAGATTTTGATACCGTAGTTCAGGATGTCTATCTTGGGACAGTTCCATATATGACTCAAACAGGCTCATTTGTTATAAATGGTGCCGAGAGAGTTGTTGTTTCTCAGCTTCATCGCTCTCCGGGAGTGTTCTTCGGTCAGAGCGTACATGCCAATGGCACGAAGCTATATTCAGCCCGCGTCATCCCGTTCAAGGGATCATGGATTGAATTTGCCACAGACATCAACAACGTGATGTATGCTTATATCGACCGAAAGAAAAAGTTACCTGTAACGACTCTTTTGCGGGCGATAGGATACGAAAGCGATAAAGATATTCTGGAAATATTTGACCTCGCTGATGAGATCAAAATTTCAAAAGCCGCCTTGAAAAAGGTTGTAGGGCGAAAGCTTGCTGCCCGTGTTTTGAAAACCTGGGTAGAGGATTTTGTGGATGAAGATACCGGTGAGGTTGTCTCCATTGAAAGAAATGAGGTGATTGTCGACCGTGAGGTGGTCATCACCAACGAACATGTAGATGAAATCCTGGAATCTGGCACTAAAACCATTCTTTTGCACAAAGAGGATGCTGTCAATGGTGACTATGCCATCATCTATAATACATTACAAAAAGATCAGTGCAACTCCGAAAAAGAGGCAGTGCTTTATATCTACCGTCAGCTCAGAAATTCTGAACCGCCTGATGAAGCGACTGCCAGAGATGTTATTGATAAGCTTTTCTTTTCTGAGGTTCGTTATGACCTTGGCGAAGTTGGTCGTTATAGAATCAACAAAAAATTGGGTCTGAATATCGAGATGACTACCCGTGTGCTAACAAACCACGATATCATCGAAATCATCAAGTACCTGATCAAACTTGTCAACTCCAAAACCGACGTTGACGACATCGACCACTTGTCCAACAGACGTGTGAGAACTGTTGGCGAGCAAATGTTTACCCAGTTTGCTGTTGGTTTAGCCAGGATGGCCAGAACCATTCGTGAAAGAATGAATGTTCGTGACAATGAGGTGTTTACGCCAATTGATTTGATTAATTCCAAGACTTTATCCTCTGTAATTAACTCATTTTTTGGTACGAATGCATTGTCTCAGTTCATGGATCAGACCAATCCATTGGCAGAAATGACACACAAACGTCGCATGTCTGCTTTGGGACCCGGCGGTCTTTCCCGCGAAAGAGCTGGATTCGAAGTCCGTGACGTTCACTACACTCACTATGGTCGCTTGTGCCCGATTGAAACGCCTGAAGGACCAAACATTGGTTTGATCTCTTCCCTTTGCGTTTTTGCGAAAATCAACAACCTTGGATTTATTTCAACTCCTTACCGCAAATCAGATCATGGGAAAGTCAATCTTAACAATGATGACGTTACCTACTATACGGCTGAAGAGGAAGAAGGGAAAATTATAGCTCAGGCCAACGCATTGATTGATGCAGATGGTCGTTTTATCAATCCAAAGGTGAAAGCCCGTCTGGATGCTGATTATCCATTGGCTAACCGCGAAGATGCCGATCTGATGGACGTAGGTCCTAACCAGATTGCTTCGATTGCTGCCTCACTGATCACATTCCTCGAACATGATGATGCGAACCGGGCATTGATGGGATCCAACATGATGCGTCAGGCAGTTCCGCTGATGCGTCCGGAATCTCCAATTGTAGGTACTGGCCTTGAGCGTAACATCGCCAAAGATGCCCGTATCAACATTGTGGCTGAAGGTCCGGGAGTCATTGAATATGTAGACGCCGACAAGATCGTTGTTCGCTATGATATGACCGATGAAGAGCGTTATGTTAGTTTCGATTTGGAAACAAAAACATATACATTACCAAAATACAAGAAAACCAATCAGGGTACTTGCATTGACCTTAAACCAATGGTTAAAAAGGGCATGCGGGTAGATGCAGGCGATATCATGACCGAAGGTTATGCTACTGCCGGTGGGGAACTTGCTTTGGGCCGTAACCTGAAGGTGGCGTTTATGCCATGGCAGGGATACAACTATGAGGATGCTATCGTAATCTCCGAAAGGATTGTTCGCGACGACATTTTTACTTCTATCCACGTAGATGAATATTCACTCGAAGTTCGTGACACCAAGAGAGGATCTGAAGAATTTACTTCTGATATTCCGAATGTCAGCGAGGAAGCTACCCGCAACCTTGATGAAAACGGATTGATCCGCATTGGTGCCATCGTTAAACCAGGCGATATCCTGATAGGAAAGATCACTCCAAAGGGTGAGTCAGATCCTTCACCGGAAGAAAAGCTGTTGCGCGCCATCTTCGGCGACAAGGCAGGTGATGTGAAAGATGCTTCATTGAAAGCTTCTCCTTCGCTCAACGGTGTGGTCATCGACAAGAAACTCTTCTCAAGGGTAGTCAAAGAGAAAAAAGGGAAAGTAGCGACAAAGCCGCTCCTTGAACAAATTGACCGCGACTTCGAAATCGAAACCAACAAATTGAGAGATATTCTGGTTGAAAAACTGTTTAATCTTGTCAACGGAAAAACTTCGCAGGGAGTTAAAGATTATTTCAATACCGATTTGATTCCTAAGGGAGTGAAATTTACACAGAAGCAACTTCAGATGATTGACTATCTGAATGTTAATCCTGGCAAGTGGACAACCGATAAGGATAAGAACGATATGATCTACGCTCTTGTGAACAATTTCATCATGAAATACAAAGAGGCAGAGGCAGTTGCCCGTCGCAAGCGTTACAATGTTACGATTGGTGATGAGCTTCCAGCAGGAATCCTTCAATTAGCCAAGGTTTACATTGCGAAAAAACGTAAACTTCAGATTGGTGATAAAATGGCTGGCCGTCACGGAAACAAGGGTATCGTTTCCCGTATTGTTCGCGATGAAGATATGCCTTTCCTTTCAGACGGTACTCCAGTAGATATCGTTTTGAATCCGCTAGGTGTTCCCTCCCGTATGAACCTCGGACAAATCTATGAGACTGTTCTTGGTTGGGCAGGAAAAGAGCTTGGCGTTAAATTTGCTACTCCGATTTTTGACGGTGCAACACTCGATCAGATTACCGAATATACAGAGAAAGCAGGAGTAACCAGATTCGGGAAAACATGGTTGCACGATGGTGAAACCGGTGAGAAATTTGACCAACCTGCTACCGTTGGCATTATTTACATGCTGAAGCTTGGCCACATGGTGGAAGACAAGATGCATGCCCGTTCAATTGGTCCTTATTCACTCATTACCCAGCAGCCGCTAGGTGGTAAAGCACAGTTCGGCGGACAGAGATTCGGTGAGATGGAGGTTTGGGCACTGGAAGCTTTCGGAGCATCCAATATCTTGCAGGAGATTCTGACCGTGAAATCTGATGACGTGATGGGTCGTGCGAAAGCATACGAGGCCATCGTCAAAGGAGATCCAATGCCTCAGCCAGGTATTCCGGAATCATTGAACGTTCTGTTGCACGAACTCAGGGGACTGGGTTTAAGCGTAAACTTAGAATAATTGGTTTGTCAGCATCCGGAGATTTTCTCGTCGGATGCCGGCTTTTTGTTAATCATTTGGTTATGTTACAAATACTTCCTATAAATTATGGCATTCAGAAGAGATAACAAGGTTAAGAGTAATTTCACCAAGATCAGTATCAGTCTTGCTTCACCAGAAGAAATTCTTGAACGTTCGCATGGTGAAGTCCTGAAACCTGAAACCATCAACTACCGGACTTATAAACCCGAGCGTGATGGCCTTTTTTGCGAAAGAATTTTCGGGCCTGTGAAGGATTACGAGTGTCATTGCGGCAAATACAAGCGCATCCGCTACCGCGGAATCGTTTGCGACCGCTGTGGCGTTGAGGTTACAGAGAAGAAAGTTCGCCGCGAAAGAATGGGGCACATTTCTTTGGTTGTGCCAGTTGTGCACATTTGGTACTTCAAGTCGCTGCCCAATAAGATCGGTTACTTGCTAGGCTTGCCAACCAAGAAACTTGATTCGATCATTTATTATGAACGCTATGTTGTCATCAATGCTGGTATCAAACGCAATGACGGTGTCAAATACCTCGACTTTTTAACAGAAGAAGAGTATATCGACATCATTGATTCACTGCCAAAAGAGAATCAGTTGCTGGATGATGAACATCCTGACAAGTTCATCGCAGACATGGGTGCCGAAGCTTTGTACAAACTGCTTTCCAGACTTGATCTGGATGAACTTTCTTATGACCTGCGTAACAAAGCAGGCAATGAAGGTTCACAGCAGCGCAAGAGTGAAGCACTGAAGCGCCTTCAGGTGGTTGAAGCCTTCCGTTCATCCAAGGTGAGAAATCAACCTGAGTGGATGATTGTCAAAGTCGTGCCGGTTATTCCTCCAGACCTTCGTCCTTTGGTTCCATTGGATGGTGGTCGTTTTGCCACTTCCGACTTGAACGATCTTTACCGCAGGGTAATTATTCGTAACAACAGGCTCAAGAGGTTGATTGAGATCAAGGCACCTGAAGTTATTCTCCGCAATGAGAAACGGATGTTGCAGGAAGCTGTCGACTCGTTGTTCGACAACAGCCGCAAATCGAATGCTGTTAAAACGGATAACAACCGTGCACTGAAATCACTTTCGGATTCACTGAAAGGAAAGCAGGGTCGTTTCCGTCAAAACCTTTTGGGTAAACGTGTTGATTATTCTGCACGTTCGGTTATCGTCGTTGGACCAAACCTTAAAATTCATGAGTGCGGTATTCCAAAAGAAATGGCCGCAGAATTATACAAGCCGTTCGTCATTCGTAAATTGATTGAGCGCGGCATCGTCAAAACAGTAAAATCGGCTAAAAAAATTGTCGACCGCAAGGATCCTGTTGTTTGGGATATTCTGGAGAATGTGATGAAAGGTCATCCTGTTCTTTTGAACCGTGCACCTACTTTGCACAGACTTTCCATTCAGGCATTCCAGCCCGTATTGGTTGAAGGGAAAGCAATTCGATTGCACCCACTGGTTTGTACAGGTTTCAACGCCGACTTCGACGGAGACCAGATGGCAGTTCACCTTCCGCTTGGCAATGCTGCCATCCTGGAGGCACAACTATTGATGCTCTCCTCGCATAATCTTCTGAATCCTGCCAATGGTGCACCTATCACGGTTCCATCTCAGGACATGGTTCTTGGTCTTTATTACATGACCAAACACCGTAAGGGAGCCAAAGGCGAAGGCTTATCGTTCTATTCACCCGAAGAGGCTATCATTGCATACAACGAAGGAATTGTTGACATGCACACCATCGTCAATTGTAAAGTGATGGACCTGGATGAAAGCGGAGAATCAAAACTTACAACTGTCGAAACAACGGTTGGACGTATTCTCTTCAATGAATTTGTACCCAAAGAGGCAGGATATCTCAATAAATTGATGACCAAGAAGGCCTTGCGTGATATTATCGCAGATATTCTGAAAAGAACCAACAACGCAATTACCGCACAGTTCCTGGATGATATCAAGGATCTTGGATACAAGATGGCTTACCGCGGTGGTCTTTCTTTCAATCTTGACGATGTTATTATTCCTGAAGGGAAGACAGAAATGGTCGACGAGGGTTATGCCGGTGTCGAAGAAATTTCGAACAACTACAACATGGGTTTCATTACCAACAACGAAAGGTACAATGGTGTCATCGATATTTGGACACACGTTAATGCCAAGTTGACACAGAGTGTGATGAAGACCATCAGTACAGATAAACAAGGATTCAACTCCATTTACATGATGTTGGACTCCGGTGCCCGTGGTTCCAAAGAGCAAATTCGCCAGTTGTGCGGAATGCGTGGATTGATGGCTAAACCCCAGAAATCAGGATCTACAGGATCTCAGATTATTGAAAATCCGATTTTGGCCAATTTTAAGGAAGGTCTGTCGGTACTAGAATATTTTATCTCTACCCACGGTGCTCGTAAAGGTTTGGCCGATACGGCGCTGAAGACAGCTGATGCTGGTTACCTGACCCGTCGTTTGGTCGATGTGGCACAGGATGTGATCATCAACGAACCCGATTGTGGAACGTTGCGTGGTCTGATTGCCTCTGCATTGAAAAATAATGAAGAAGTAGTTGCCTCGTTGTCTGAAAGAATCCTCGGTCGTACCACTGTCCACGATATTTACCATCCGATGACAGGAAAACTGATCGTTCATTCAGGAGAACAGATTACAGAAGAGATAGCCGCAGTTATTGAAGACTCCCCAATTGAAAGAGTCGAAATTCGTTCTGTGCTTACTTGTGAAGCGGAGAATGGTGTTTGCGGAAAATGTTACGGACGTAATCTTGCAACCGGTAAAATGGTGCAGATGGGTGAAGCTGTGGGCGTTATTGCTGCACAGTCCATCGGTGAGCCTGGAACACAGCTGACACTTCGTACCTTCCACGTAGGGGGTATCGCAGGCAACGTTTCAACCCAATCTACCGTGATTTCACGTTACGACGGTATCGCGGAAATTGAGGAGTTGCGTACAGTTGAATGGACAGATGAAAAGGGTGAGAAAGTTGATATTGTTGTCAGCCGTTTGGCTGAGTTAAAGATTCTGGATAAAAATACCGGAATACCACTCTCTACACATTCAATGCCATACGGATCTAAACTATTTATTCAAAACGGATCTGAGATCAAGAAGGATTCAGTTGTTTGTGAATGGGATCCATACAACGGTGTTATCATCACTGAGTTTAACGGAAAGGTTAACTTCCAGGACTTTATCGACGGTACAACCTACCGTGAGGAATCTGACGAGCAGACTGGCTACCGCGAAAAGGTAGTTATTGAGACCAGAGATAAAACCAAGAACCCCACTTTGCGCATTCTCGACGAAAATGGTGATGACATCAGGCTCTACAACCTTCCGGTTGGTGGCCACATCAGCGTGGACGAAGGACAAGTGGTTAAAGCTGGAGATGTTCTGGTTAAGATTCCAAGGGCTTCTGGAAAAGCTGGTGATATCACCGGTGGACTTCCAAGGGTTACCGAGCTATTCGAAGCGCGTAACCCATCAAATCCCGCTGTAGTATCAGAGATCGATGGTGAGGTTTCGTTGGGCAAAATCAAACGTGGTAACCGCGAGATCACCATTACGTCAAGAACAGGAGAACAAAAGAAATATCTCGTTCCGCTTTCCCGCCAGATTCTGGTTCAGGAAAACGACTATGTACGTGCCGGTATTCCATTGTCTGATGGAGCCACAACGCCATCTGATATCCTTGCCATCAAAGGCCCGACCAAAGTTCAGGAATACATTGTGAACGAGGTACAGGACGTTTACCGGATGCAAGGGGTGAAGATCAACGACAAACATTTTGAGGTGATTGTTCGCCAGATGATGCGCAAAGTTGAAATCGTAGACCAGGGTGACACTCGCTTCCTTGAAAAACAAATCGTTGACAAGATGGAGTTCAATACAGAAAATGACTGGGTATTTGGTAAGAAAATCGTTACCGAACCTGGAGACTCTGAAAATCTGAAAGCAGGACAGATCATTACTGCCCGCCGATTAAGGGATGAGAATTCAATGTTGAAACGACGCGACAAGAAGGTAGTTGAAGCAAGGGATGCAGTTCCTGCAACTTCCAGTCAGGTACTTCAGGGAATAACCAGAGCTTCGCTTCAAACGAAGTCGTGGATGTCGGCTGCCTCTTTCCAGGAAACTACAAAGGTATTGAACGAAGCCGCTATCAATGGCAAGGTTGACTATCTGGAAGGCCTGAAAGAGAACGTTATTTGCGGACACTTGATCCCTGCCGGTACCGGTAACCCAATGTTCAGAAATATCGTTGTTGGCTCAAAAGACGAATATGATCGTTTGATCGACCATAAGAAATACGAGACAGTAGAAGAAGAGGAATAAAATCAAAAGATCAAAATGCAGGACGACAATCAAAATCAGCTTAACATTGAATTGAGCGAAGAAGTGGCACAGGGAACTTATTCCAATCTGGCCATCATCACTCATTCTCCTTCAGAATTTGTCGTGGATTTTGTCAGGGTGGTGCCAGGCGTGCCGAAAGCCCAGGTGAAATCAAGAATCATTTTGACACCTGATCATGCCAAAAGGTTGATGAAAGCTTTGCAGGAAAACCTGCAAAAATACGAAGCAATTTATGGCCCAATTATGATTCAGGGAGGTTTTGACCCTATAAATTCTACACCTTTTGGTCCGCCGAAAGGACAAGCTTAAAAAAATCCCCTCCGAGTTTTCGGAGGGGATTTTTTTTTTGGATTCTAGTTAATGGATAACTTTTCCAAAATTCGATGAATTGCCCATTCCCTCATCAGAGGTTGCAACTTTGGAAAAGTTTTTGACAATCAATGCTGCCTCGAAAATTACTGATACTTTGTTCGTAGAGATCACGTCAATTCCAGCCCTGATTGCCTTGGCGTAGGATTCGACATTTTGATTCCCTCCGAATCCATCTGAGAAAATTTTCACTCCTTTTGCATGGGCTTTGTCAATAAGCTCTTTCGAAATGTCTTCCCAATTTATATCGAGAGCATAAGGGTGATAATTGTCTATCATCCGGTCAAGATCTTTTGGTCCGCTTAATCCGGGTAACATTTTGGCTTTTGGTGCTAATGCCCGGATCTGGCCAATTTGCTGCTCGTTTACATAGAAAACGGATCCTTCCAAAAGGTTGTATTTGACCAAAGCATCAATAAGAATCTGAGCATTGATATCCTTGCAGTCAACATAGAAATATGTTTTCTGCCTGGATTCTTCATTGTGCTCAGCGAGAAGTTTACAGGCTTCCTCGAGCGTTGGTATTTTTTCGGAGACAAAGAATGGGTCAAACCATAATCCGGCAGAGAGGACACGTGCTTCATCGAAATAAAGCGCTTTCAATGGACCCTTTCCATTGGTGGTCCGGTTCAGGTTTCCATCATGCAAAATAACTGATTTGCCATCCTTGGTTTGGCGGACATCCATTTCAATATAATCAACTTGAAGATACAAGGCTATTTGCATGGCTGACAGAGTGTTCTCCGGCGCAAATTCATTTGCTGCCCGATGTGTGGCGACGCCAACAGCTGTAGCTTTTGCTGCTCTGAATGTTTCCATTTCTGCCTTCGCTTTAACATATTCAGGTTTGGTAGCGAGGTAATCTGCAAGTTTTTGTGGCAGTCTTGATTCTAGACGACTACCTGAACAGATTAAACTTCCTGCAAAGAAAACAGAAACAAAAATTACGCTTAAAATATTTTTCATAAATGAGTTGATGAGTGTTGCATTTTGGATCTAGATCAATGCCGTTAATAATTATTCGGATATTTTCAATGAAGCGTTTTTAACTTTATCCTTTTAGCTTTATCCTTTATCCTTCTTTAGTTAATATACATCGCCTTAAAATCGCTGGGAGTCATATTTGTTCCGGTCTTGAATTGCCTGTTGAAGTTTGAAATATTGTTAAATCCGGATTCAGTACATATTTGTGATATGGGAATCCTATTTTCAATCAACAACTTTTTTGCATGGCAGACCCTTAATTCGTTGAGAAATGTCATGAAAGTTTTTTTTGTGCTTTTCTTAAAATATTTACAAAAAGCATGAGGCGTCATATTTGCAATTTGTGCAACATCTTCAATCTGAAGTGGGTAATGGAAATTTTTAATCACATAATGGTGGACTTTCTGGAGCCTTACAAATGACGGACTGTTTGCATCTAAAAACGGAGTTCCGGTAGCAAACTCTTCTGTGAGCAATTTCCTGGATTCGAGTTTTGTCATTTCAGTTAGAATTTCAAGTATCAGGATGATTCTCTTCGGTCCTTTGGCTTTTGTAAGGTCATCCATTATTTGGGGCATCATGCTTTTTATGGCATCAGGAAACACAAGTCCCGCCTGTGACTTGTTTAGAAGTTCCCTGATTGGAATCATCTCTTGCAGGCTAAAAAAATCCTTGCCAAGGAACTCTTCTGAGAACATCACAACGACAGCCTTTGATTGCATCAAATCTGATTGATCATGAATATCATCATTTTTCCAATAATGTGGGATGTTCGGTCCTAGAAATATAAGGTCTCCTTCCTGAAAATTTTCTATGGTATCGCCTACAAATCTTTTCCCTTTACTTTCGATCACATACTTTAATTCATATTCTGGATGAAAGTGATATTCTGAGTGAAACCTAGGTAAAATTAACCTTGTGGCTACGAAGGACGAACCTTCGCTGAGAAGTATTTTCTGATAGGTTGCTTTCATATCTGGTATATTATTGTTTAATAGTAGCGAATTTGCACCAAAATATTGACAAAATTATATTAATCTTTGATAATTGGTGATTAAAATAAAATTGATTTAAAAATTAAGTTTGTACTGTACGGAGTTAAGAATATAGAATTTACAATTGCCAATCCATCATATGAAGAAAGTCGCAATTCTTGGTTTCGGTTTTATGGGAATGACTCATGCTCAAAATATTCTTGGGAATAGCGATTTGGTTTTGGTGGCCATTATTGATAAGAATCCGAATGCCGTAGCAGACAAATGCCTCTCCCAAACAGGAAATTTTAATACAGGATCCTTCAGCATGGAAAAGTTGCTTGGGATCAAAAGATACACTAGTCTGGACGACTGCCTTGAATTCGAAGAGTTGGATGCCGTGCATATCTGCTTGCATACAGATCTTCATTATGAAATGACCAGGAAGGTTTTGCTTCATGGGAAGCATGTTTTTTTGGAAAAGCCTTTTTGTTTAAACATGAAGCAGGCAGAAGAGTTGATTAAATTATCAAAGGAGAAGGAAAAAATCCTGATGGTTGGTCATGTTGTGCGGTTCATGCCCCCGTATCAAAAATTAAAAGAGCTGATAGATACTGGTGTATATGGAAAGCTTAAATTTTTATCGATGTCTCGATTTTCAGGAGTTCCATCCTGGGGAGAGTGGATGGACCGTAGAGTCTCCTACGGATCGTCTGGTGGCGCACTATTTGACCTACTCATTCATGATATTGATTTCGTGAACCATATACTTGGCAAGCCGGGAAGCATTAAATGCAACTACCTTCCAGGTCTTCTAAGCAAACACGACTATATCACGGCATTATGGAGTTATTTCGACAAGGATATTAATGTGAAAATTGAAGGGGGAAACATTTTTCATTCTAATTTTCCTTTCCAGGCAGGTTACATGGCTAAATTTGAGCTGGCTAGCGTTCAATACTCAACTGTAAAAGGGGATATCATTCAGATTGCCTCCGATTCAAGTATAGAAGAAATCCCATCAGGAAATGCCGGAGATGGATTCTATAATGAGATTGATTATTTTGCTCAGTGCATCAATCAAAACAGGCCGCCAGTGGAATGTTTGCCTGAATCCTCCCTGCAAACCATACAACTTTGCTATGATCATCTTTAACTACTAACTAAAATGAAACAAAACTTAGCATTTTTTGGCGGTACTAAAACGGTAGAGAGGAATTTCGACTGGCCTCTTTTTGATGAATCAGATGTTGACTGCGTAGCTGACATTGTGAAAAGTGGCAAATGGGGAAACCCTGATTGTGGCGGAGAGGTAGCGCTGTTTGAAAAAGAGTTTGCTGATTTTTGTGGCACTAAATATGCGTTGACTTGCGTAAATGGATCTGTGGCTTTGCGCCTTGCACTTATTGCTTGTGGCGTCAGGCCAGGCGATGAGGTGATCGTGCCTCCTTATACTTTTATTGCCACTGCTTCAATTGTCATTGAAGCCAATTGTGTCCCTGTGTTTGTTGACATTGATCCCCGAACATACAATCTGGATGCCTCGCGGATTGAAGAAGCCATAACCTCCAGAACAAAGGCAATTATACCTGTACATTTTGCAGGTCAGGCATGCGAGATGGATGAGATCCTTTTGCTGGCGAAAAAGTATGGGATTAGGGTTATTGAAGATGCTTGTCATGCACATGGAGCCGAATACAAAGGAAGAAAGCTTGGTTCGATAGGTGATGCCGGGTGTTTTAGTTTTCAGTCATCTAAAAATCTGACAAGCGGAGAAGGTGGAATGGTAGTGACCAATGATGACCAATTATACCAAATGATGAATTCGCTGCGTAATGTCGGGCGCGTTGAAGGAGGAGCCTGGTATGAACATCATTTTGCTGGATGCAACTACCGGATAACACAACTTCAGGCAGTTCTTCTATCCAGTCAGTTAAGTCGATTGGCAGAGCAAACCAAAATACGTCACGATAATGGCACTTACCTCAATGCCTTGCTTACTAGAATTGAAGGAATTACACCACTGACAAGAGGTTTGGGGGAAACGATCCATAGTTATCATATTTATATTTTTAAATACGACAAAACGAAATTCAACGGTCTTTCCAAAGTCGATTTTGCCAAGCTGCTAGCTGCCGAAGGTGTGCCTTGCTTCATGGGATATCCAGAACCTTTGTATAAGCAACCTCTTTTTCAGGAAAAGAATTTTATGTGTTATGCCATCCCGGAAACGGCTGAATATAAAACAGTTAAATGTCCTGTCACAGAAAATGCCTGTTATGAAGAGGCCGTGTGGATCATGCAGAATGCGATGCTGGGATCGAGCGATGATATGGAGCTTTTTGCTTCAGCTATTTTAAAAATTCAAAAATCAATCCAGGAATAATTAGCACTCTTACGAATTAAAGGAAAAGTCAGCCAACGATTTGTATCTTTCTACTACTACTATTACCATGTACACAAATCTGTGTTTCTGACAGAGCAAAGGGTTGTCCACTGTGGACAACCCTTTTTAGGCCCATCAATTTATACCTCTTCGTAGGTTGTGTCTACGGTGTTTCCCGCATTTGTACTTTTAGGCATTCTCTTAAGTCGCCATGCCATAGATAGTTCCAGTATGCCGTAAATCAAAAAAACTGCTCCCAGGAATTTGAGTATTTTTTCGGCACTTTCAATGGGTTGTGCCAATAAAAAGATTCCACCGCAGATTAGCATCAGAGAGAATATCATGTATATCCAGGACCATAGTGACTTTGAAATAGTGACCATTGCACCAAAAAATTGTACCAATCCCAGAATCAGGAAGATAATACCAAAGAAGAATCCGAAGATTTTCACAATAGCCATGGGAGCTATTAAAAAGAGCATTCCCCAGAGGATATTAAAAAAGCCCTGGAAAGAGGTTCTGACATTTATTCCTTTGCTGTTCTTACTTAGGGAAAACAATAAGTTCAAGGCACCGCCAAGAAGAATCATTCCACCTACAGTCATGATAACGGATTTTAGCGTTAAGCCAGGGACAGCTAGCAAGACTATCCCAATGGCAATAGTAAGGATGCCCCGAACCAAGACATTTTGAGAAGATGGGAAGAAAAATAGTCTCATAATCGTATTATTTATTGTCTCCAAAAAGATTGTATAAAGCAATATTAGCATTTATTTGGGAAGAAATGGTTAAAATACCACAACTTTGAGTTGTGTATATTTGCTAACTTTCCCCCAACAAATCGACAGTCAATGAGAATAATAACCAAATTTGGCCAATTGATGGCAGCAAGTGCCTTCTTATTGTTGCTTACTTCAACAGAAAATTTATTTGGTCAGGAGAAGGAACAATACATCAAATATGTCAATCCATTTATTGGTACAGACTTTTTTGGACATACTTACCCCGGGGCATCACTTCCGTTTGCCATGGTACATGCTAGTCCGGATTGTAATACCACTGGCTGGACCTACAGTGCAGGCTACACCTATTCTGACCAGTCCATCATTGGTTTCAGCCATACCCATTTCAGCGGCACAGGGATGGTGAGTGGTGGGGATATTCTTTTGCAGCCGATGGTTTCTGACAGATTAAAGATTTTACCAGGTACCATTGATAAACCTGAAGAAGGATACCGGTCAAGATTTGATCATAAAGATGAGTCCGCTTCGCCAGGTTACTATTCGGTTTACCTGAAGGATAATCATGTAAAAGTCGAATTGACAGCTACCAAAAGGGTTGCCTTGCACCGCTATACATTTCCGGCCACTGGTAATGCACGTGTGATCCTGGATATTGGCCACCAGATTGGATCAACTCCATCGACAGGTCACTCCAGAGTAGATATTGTCAATGATCATCAAATAGAAGGGTGTAAAAGTACCGAGCGTGGCAACATTTATTTCGTGGCAGAGTTCAATAAACCATTTGAATATTACGGAACTTTTGATGCTTCTTATAAAACACCTGAATCAGGTGGCAGTATTTTCCCATATAAGAACAGCGAAACCGGAGATAAAATTGGAGCCTTTGTCACTTTCCAAACCGAAGATAAGGAACAAGTTTTGGTTAAAATGGCACTTTCCTATGTGGATGTTGAGGGAGCCAGACAAAACTTAAAAACGGAGATGCCTGATTTTGATTTTGACGGCACTAAAAACAATGCAGAGAATACTTGGAATAAGGAGCTTTCACGGATTGAGATATCCGGAACATCGAATAAAAAAATGGAGATTTTTTACACTGCAGTATATCATTCTTTGCTGGCTCAGTATATTTCTCAGGATGTTGACGGAAGGTATTTTGGCATGGATGGAAAGGTGCACACGGCAGTTGGATATGATTTCTATGGATCATTCTCATGCTGGGATACTTATCGTTCCCAACATCCTTTTCTAACTTTGGTTGCGCCGGAGCATGTGAACGATTTTCTTAAGTCGATCGTTGCCAAAGCCAAAGATTTCGGTTGGATGCCAGCCCAGCATTTCTTGAATGTTTATGGAGAAGCAATGGTAGGAGATCATTTGATTCCTATTGTTGTGGACGCATACATGAAAGGATTTCGTGATTTTGATGCGGAATTTGTGTATCAGTCGATTAAAAGGAAAGCTCTGGAATTGCCAAAACCTCCAGTGCCGCTTACCGCGGGTCGTTCAGGGTTGGAATATTATTTAAAATTGGGTTATACTCCAATTGACAAGGTAACAGAGGCTGTTCCAAACACGCTTGAACTGGCATATGACGACTGGTGTATTGCACAGATGGCTAAGTCTTTGGGCAAGAATTCCGATTATGAAATGTTTTCCAAGAGAGCTTTTTACTATAAAAATGTTTGGGACAGTAGTGTTGATTTCATGCGGCCCAGGAAGGCTGATGGAACTTTTCTGGAGGCACTAAATGGTCGTGAACAAGTAGTTGATACAATAGGAAAGCACACTTATTACCGGTATTTTGACCCTCTTTTGGTGGGTCGTCGTCCCTCAAGACACTATACTGAATCGAATGCATGGCAGTATATATGGTCAGTTCAACACGATGTTAAGGGACTGATAGGCCTTTTTGGAAGCGAGAGAAAGTTTAACAATAAATTGGATGAGTTTTTTACCATGGATTCAAACATTACTCCTCCAAAATACGTAGGTGTAGTTGGTACAATAGGACAGTATGTACATGGTAATCAACCTTCCCACCATGTTGCTTATCTATATAACTATTCTGGTGAACCTTGGAAAACGCAGCAACGTGTTCGTCAGGTTTGTGAACAATTATACAGATCAGGTCCTGGCGGACTTTGCGGAAATGAAGACATGGGATCGCTCTCCTCCTGGTATGCCCTGAGTGCCATGGGAATTTATGCGGTCACACCAGGCTCTCCTGTATATAACATTGGGTCGCCACTATTTGAAAAAGTCGTGCTCCATCTTCCGGAGAATAAATTTTTCGTTATCCTTGGAAAGAATAATTCGGCAGTGAATATATATATCCAATCTGCCACTTTGAATGGAATTTCGCTAAACAGACCATGGATTCTGCATGATGAGATTGTCAAAGGTGGCTCGCTAGTTTTTGAAATGGGTGCTGAACCAAACAAAAAATGGGGAATCCTTTCGCCACCGCCTTCTATGACCAAATAAATAATAAAAAATCATTCTAAATTATTTAAGGTAAATTGGGTTATTCTTTTTTTCGAACATGAAATTTGTATGTTCTAAAGTCTTGTATGATTTGACTTCAGAGACTGTTTTAGACGCATTTCCATCAATTACATCTTTAATTCTAATGGAGGGCTGGCTTTTTAGCTTTTTCAACGTTTTGGTAACCACTTGATGAAGTTTTATATTTGCCCCCCGAAAGATTGAAAACATATATTTATACTATGAAGGGTTTAAAAATAATTGTTTTGGCCAAACAGGTCCCGGATACGAGAAATGTTGGGAAAGATGCGATGAAGGCAGATGGAACTGTAAACCGGGCCGCACTTCCTGCAATTTTTAATCCGGAAGATCTTAACGCGCTTGAGTTGGCTTTAAGGGTAAAAGATACCGTCCCCGGGACCACTATTACCATACTTACCATGGGTCCTGGCCGTGCTGCCGAGATCATTCGTGAAGGATTGTATCGTGGGGCCGATAGCGGTGTTTTGCTGACAGACCGTGCATTTGCGGGATCAGACACGTTGGCAACCTCTTATGCACTTGCACAAGCCATAAAAGAGATGGGCCATTTCGATCTGATCGTAGCTGGAAGACAGGCGATAGATGGAGATACAGCTCAGGTAGGGCCACAAGTAGCAGAGAAATTAAATCTGCCACAAGTTACTTATGTCGAAGAGGTATTAAGTATCGAAAAATCCGCCATCGTGATGCGCCGTCGTCTTGACAATGGGGTTGAGACGGTAAAATCGCCTCTTCCAATGCTTTTAACAGTAAATGGGAGTGCCCCGGATTGTAGATCCAGAAATGTCAAGATGTTGATGAAATACAAGCATGCAAGAACCATTACTGAGAAACAAGAGGCTACAGAGGATTATACACATTTGTATGACAGTCGGCCATTCCTCTATATTCGTGAGATGACTGTTGCCGATATTAAAACGGATGCAGACCAGCTCGGTCTGACCGGCTCTCCAACGAAGGTGAAAAAAATTGACAATGTGGTGCTTCAGGCGAAGGATGCAAAAAAACTGTCGAATGCTGATGACGGGATCAATGATTTGATGAAAGAACTGATTGAAAGCCACGTAATCGGTTAGAGATTTCAATAATTTTAAAATTCTGATGAATGAACAATATATTTGTTTACTGTGAAGTTGAAGAGGGAATTGTTTCTGAGGTAAGCCTCGAACTTCTCACCAAGGGTCGTAGTCTGGCTAGTCAGCTGAATTGTCAGCTGGAAGCGGTAGTAGTTGGATCCGGACTCAAAGGGGTAGAAAAGCAAATTCTTCCTTTTGGCGTTGATGTGCTGCATATTGCGGATGATACGCGTTTGGAACCTTATACAACTTTGCCTCATGCCGCCATCTTAAACAAGCTGTTTGAAGAGGAGAAACCTCAAATTGCACTGATGGGTGCTACACCAATTGGCCGGGACCTTGGTCCGCGTGTGTCATCTGCGTTGCACAGTGGTTTGACGGCAGATTGTACAAGCCTTGAAATTGGTGACCATGAAGATAAAAAGGCAGGTGTTGTCTACAAGGATCTTTTGTATCAAATCAGACCAGCCTTCGGAGGGAATATCATTGCTACCATCATCAATCCTGATTGTCGTCCGCAAATGGCAACGGTTCGGGAAGGCGTGATGAAGAAGGAGAAAATCAATGCGAATTATCCTGGTAAGGTGAATCAACTGGATGTTGCAAAGTATGTCACAGAACTCGATTTTGCTGTACAGATCATTGAGAGGCATACTGAAAAGAAAAAGATCAATATCAAAGGTGCCTCGATAGTTGTTTCAGGAGGTTATGGTGTAGGATCCAAAGATAATTTCAAATTGCTTTATGATCTTGCTGCTGTTTTAGGGGCAGAAGTTGGAGCCTCCCGTGCTGCCGTTGATGCAGGATTTGCTGACCATGACCGTCAGATTGGTCAGACGGGGATTACTGTGAGACCCAAACTTTACATCGCATGCGGCATCTCCGGGCAAGTGCAGCACCGTGCTGGCATGGAAGAATCCGCTCAGATTATTTCCATTAATTCTGACCCGGAAGCACCTATAAATTCTATCGCTGACTATGTTATTACTGGTGATATCGCTGAGGTTATTCCTAAAATGATCAAGTATTACAAATTGAATACGAAGTAAATTGTGTTTGAATCGGGGTATCCCTATTAATTGACCTTAATTATGGCAAATTTTTACAATGATAATAAAGACCTGAAATTTCATCTTAATCATCCAATGATGCACAAATTGGTGTCATTGAAAGAGCGGAATTTTGAGGACAAAGAAAAATATGATTTTGCACCTCTGGATTTCGAAGATGCGATGGATAGTTATGATCGCGTTCTGGAAGTTGTTGGTGAAATCAGTGGAGAAATTATCTCTCCAAACGCGGAAAGTATTGATGCAGAAGGCCCTCAGGTAATTGATGGGCATGTTAAGTATGCGCGAGGTACACAGGAAAATCTTGATGCGCTGGTAAAAGCAGGGTTAATGGGTATTACCCTTCCCCGCAGATTTGGGGGATTGAATTTTTCCATTGTACCATACATCATGGCAGCTGATATCGTCTCCAGGGCTGATGCTGGCTTTGTTAATATTTGGGGACTTCAGGATTGTGCTGAAACGCTTAATGAGTTTGCTTCTGAAGAACAGAAAGAGCGTTACCTGACTCGTGTTGTTCAAGGGGAGACTATGGCCATGGACCTTACTGAACCGGATGCTGGATCTGACCTTCAAGCTGTTCAACTAAAAGCCTCTTACGATGATAAGAAGGGCACATGGATTTTAAATGGTGTTAAGCGATTCATTACCAACGGCGATGGAGACATTGCGCTTGTTTTGGCGAGGTCGGAAGAAGGTACCCGCGATGGAAGAGGGCTTTCTATGTTTGTTTATGACCGCAGGAGTGGTGGAGTTCATGTACGCCGCATTGAACACAAAATGGGAATTATTGGTTCTCCTACTTGCGAGCTGGTATTCAAAAATGCTCCTGCAGAACTTATTGGTTCCCGTAAAATGGGCTTAATAAAATATGTAATGGCTTTGATGAATGGTGCCCGTTTGGGGATTGCTGCCCAGTCGGTCGGTATCTCTGAGGCAGCCTACCGGGAAGCTCTTCAATACGCAAAAGAGCGCAAACAGTTTGGGAAGTCCATCATCGAATTCCCGGCCGTATTTGAAATGCTATCTGTGATGAAAGCAAAATTGGATGGTTCAAGAACATTGTTATATGAAACATCCAGATTTGTCGATTTGTATAAAATTTACGAACAGATATCTGAAGATCGCAAACTTGAACCTGCTGAGCGCAACGAGATGAAGGAGTCTCAGCGTGTTGCTGACCTGTTTACACCGCTTGTCAAAGGAATCACATCGGAGTATTGTAATCAGAATGCATACGATGCAGTGCAGATACATGGAGGATCTGGGTTTATGAAAGATTACCCTGTAGAGCGTATCTACCGTGATGCTCGCATCACATCCATTTACGAAGGGACAACTCAGCTCCAAGTTGTAGCTGCCATACGTGGTGTTACAACCGGAGGCTACTTAAAGCAAATTAGGGTGTATGAAAAAGCTGAGCTAAAGCCTGAACTTGAAAAGTTCAGAAGAATACTGATCTCCCTGACTCAAGATTATGAGGAGGCAGTAGAAAAGGTCGTAGCCAGTAGTGAAGATGAGTTTATTGATTTGCATGCCCGCAGAATGGTTGAAATGGCTGGTTACATCATCATGAGCTATCTTTTGGTTCTTGATGCCAATCGTGACATTGCATACCTACGGTCTGCACAGGTTTTCAATAAGATGGCAAAGGGAGAGGTTAAGGCCAGGGCTGAGTTTATTCGTGCCTCTTCAGTTGAAGATATTGGCTTGTATAAGTACTAATCTAATTGAATAGTTTAAAATAAGGCCGGCAATTAGTCGGCCTTATTGCTTTTAAATAACAGTGAATAAGATTTTTACGATTAATTCTTGGACTCTGTAAAATTTATTTATTTTTGGTGTTGCAGGTAAATAAAACTAAGTATCTTTGCACCCACGTTTAAGAATTAGAAAAGGTGTAACAAGCCTGA
>JBAXED010000069.1:0-20304 GCA_037140615.1 Prolixibacteraceae bacterium | reverse complement strand
CCTTCCTTCCCGCGTCATTTCCCCTTTATAACCAGAAACCTCTTGACAAAAGCAACCAGCGATGGTGCACTTGCCGTGCTGTGATCCATCCCCGGAAGGGGAATATAGGTGACCGGCAGAGCAGGGTCAAGTTTTATCAGATCTGCATAAAGCTGAGATGACATCAAAGGGGAGACATCAGTATCTGCCTGTCCATGTGTCAGGATCAGCGGCGCTTTGATCTTCCAAGCCGTAACACTGCTGGCTACCAGGGCATCGCGCATAACCTGGAATTTGGCATTCGTATTCATCGTTGTCCTGAATTCACTTGTAAAAAGCTGAACCATGTTGGTCGTAAGCTGATTATTGATGGCCCCTCCGCTGTTGATCCCATCAAATAGCCCATCAATCCGCGAAGCATAAGGCTCATTGAAAATATCGGCATACGGATTGGTGAAGACTGCGGCAGACTTGAAACCTTTCATGATATAGGCAATGTAATAAGGTTGAGGAAAAGTTGAAGCCGCAACAATCGTTTCCGTTAACTGAGAAAGATTGTAGGGACCTGCACCACATCCAACTGCTTTCAGATTAAATTCTGTGCTGTACCTGGTTTCAATCGCCTGATGCAATTGCAACGTGGACAGTCCGCCCTGCGAATATCCCATGAGGTAGAGATCAGAATTGAGCTTCATGTTCAGGTCGGCTTTGTAGCTCATCTCCTTCACTGCCCTGAAGAGATCGAGGATAGAAGTCACCGTCGATTCCTTGTGGAGATAGGGATGAAAAACTTCTTTGGAACTTCCGAAACCCAGGTAATCCGGGATAACCACCACGAAACCGGTGGCAGCAAATCCGGAAATCAGCTGGACATTATAATTGGCGACATTGGCTGATGGGGCATTGATATAAACGGTATTCGTCCCATTTTGGAAACTTAGCATTGGATAGCTGATTCCTCCGTCAGGAATGCATACTACCCCTGAAGCAACCAGCTTTTTCGTCCCAAAAGTTGTATTGTAGGTAACCACATAAACTTTAACTCCATTGGTCACTGAAGGGAGGATGTCGGCTACATCGGGATAAACCGACTGCACCGGACTGAATAAACTCCTCACATCTGCGGCAGTCACTGTCCTTACCAAAGAATAGCTAACCAGATAAGTGTCCTTGGGTGGAACGACCGGCTCATCCGCGACATTCGATTTGCAATTCGGGAATAGCAAGACAATGGAAAGAAAAAAGACAACGAAATATATTCTCCGCAACATGGCTCAATCAGATTGATTTCGAATTAATATCCACAGACTTTTGAATTTGTTCCTTGATGGTAGAATTCAGGATTTCAGGAGTCATTCCGGCAGGATTAACCGGAGGCAAAAACTCTATGATGATTTTTGAACCTGACTTAATCTTTTTCTTTCCTGAGGACATGGCTTCATAAGCACCCGAAATGGCAACCGGAACGATTGAAATATTCAGTTCGGTACTCAGAATGGCATAAGTCTTCTTGAAATCGCCCATGTTCCCGGTCATTGTTCTGGTTCCTTCCGGGAAGATCAGTATTTTCTTACCAAGCTTCACAACTTCAGCCATCTTTTGAATGGACTCTTTCAAATCTTTTGTGAGATCCATCACAATGATGTTGGTGCGACGTGCCAGAAATTGCCGGACACGGCTTTTGACATGGTCTTTCTTGGCATAAGAGTAAGTTTGCTTCAGTGTTTTATTGTCGAGGCAGGAAAGTACCAGAAAGGCATCCAGCTTGGTCTGGTGGTTGGGAGCGATAAAGCAGGCACCTTCCGGGATATTTTCCGTTCCTGTTACCTTGTATTTGAAAAATAAGCTGAAGAACCCACGAACTGAAGAGACAACGAATCGCAATAGAAAGGAGGCTTTGGGAAGCTCAACCTCCTGACTCTCCTTCAGATTCCCCGACCATGTTTCACTCTCTTCCTTGTGAAATAGCTTGTTGGACTTAATACACTCGGCAATTTTAGCGATGGAAGGAAACTTCATCAGTTGCTCTTCGTCGAATTTTATGCCGAAAGTTTGTTCGATAAAATCGATCAGACTCATTTTCCCAAGTGAATCCATGGCAATGTCAAAAACCAGGTGATCGTCGGGCGAAATGTCCATGTCGACCTGGCTCTCAATAAATGTCTTGACGGCCAGATATTCAGGGCTATCCGGATCTTCACTTTTGCTCTTCTTGTCCTCAGTATCCTGAATCAGCTCTTCGAGTTTAAACCTCTGCAACTTGGAAAGTCTGGTCCTTGGAAGATCCGTTTTTAACAGGGTGAATTGCATGATTCGCTTGTATGAACTCAACTCTGCATTGAAAGGCGACATGACACTCTCCCTGAAATAGTGGTTTATATCTGTCACACCACTGTCTGTCAGAAACTTCAGATCAGGAACAATGGCCGCATGCAGCATCTCTTTGTGGATAAAAACCCCGGCTTCCTTGATGGCTTTTGAGTAGAATTCCAGCTTTTGCTCGATCTCAACCGGGTTGATATTCTTGCCGTTGGGCAGGACGATAATCTCCTTTTTGCGTCCGGTGATATAGAGAAATCCGTCTTTGTCAAAACGACCCAGGTCACCGGTATAAAGCCATCCATCCCTTAATACTTCTGCCGTCTCTTCGGGACGGTTGTAGTAACCTTTCATAACGTTGGGACCTTTGGCCACAATTTCTCCATCCCTGATCTCCACAAGCATGTTGGGCATTGCCTCGCCTGTTGAGCCGATTTTCACCCTGCCGGGACGAGGAAAGGTGATCATTGGAGCAGCTTCGGTCATGCCGAAACCTTCCAGAATATCGAATCCAATGGCATAAAAGAAAGTTCCCACCTCTTTGTTCAGGGCGGCTCCTCCTGCGATCATAAATTTCAGATGGCCTCCCAAACCATCGTGCACTTTTTTAAATAGCGTCTTGCCAAGCTTCCTGCTTTTGGTGGCATAGACCAGTTTGAGAAATGTTTTTGCCAGAAAGCTCTTGTTTATTTTGGCCATCAATCCGCGGTAGATCAGCTCGTATAACCTTGGAACACCAATGAATACTGTCACGGAATTGTCGGCCAAAGTCTTCATCAGATCGGACGATTGCATCGAAGGCGAAACGACCGCCGTGCCACCCGAATAGAAGGTCACCATCATCGATCCCAACAGCGGAAAAATGTGGTGAAGGGGCAGAAGCACAAGCACCTGACTTTCCCCGTGAAAAATATGGGCTTCTACCACAGCATGAATGTTATCCAGCAGATTGGTGTAAGACAACATCACTCCCTTCGGACTCCCTGTCGTTCCTGATGTATAAATTATGACCGCCGTAGTTTCATTGTCTTCGGGACCGATCCAGGCTGATTCGGGCATATCTTTCGTCCAGGGATGATTTTCGAACAAAATTATTTCGGGATGGTGTTTGCTCTTTGTCTCCACTTTGGCATAGGGCTCCTTCATGGCATCACTGATAAAGATCAATTCAGGCTGACAGTCATCCAGAATGTAGGCCACATCATCGGCCGAAGCCATAAAATCAATGGGAACAGCGATACAGCCATTTTGTAAAGCAGCATAAAAGGCAAAGAACCACTCAACCCGGTTCTCGGCAAAGATGGCTACTTTGGAATATCCTTTTGTATCAAACAATTTTGCATATTGTTCTATGTGCTGCAATAGCTCGCTGTATGTAAAATCCCCCTGTTGGGAAATAATCGATTTTTTCCCGGGATTACTTCTGTAAATCATAGATTCTGGCATAGCTGGCTGTTTTTTTTGAATAGAAAGTGGTCAACGTGTAGTATTCAACTCAATTTTATATTGTCTGATTTGATGCTTAGATCAATTCGTCGGATTGGCTGCTATACAAAGTAATAAATTATTAGGTGCATTACCAAAAACAAAGAATCGCGTCACAAATAGCAAATTATTAACCTATTTTACTTTCTATCGTAAAAAGGTTTGATATTTTTACTTTCAATTTTTAATTGACATGTGCCACGAGGCCTCGATGGAATAATCAATTAACATCACTATATTAGTAAAGAATAAATCAACTAAACCAAGATTTCAGATGGAAAAAAGCGAAGAGAAAAAACTTTTTTCACCCTCCCAGGAGGTTGTGAATCAGGCCAATGTAAAGGATTATGACAAATTGTACCAGTATTCATTGGAACATCCTGAGGCGTTTTGGGCCGAGCAGGCAGAACAGCTTTCATGGTTCAAAAAATGGGACAAAGTGCTCGATAAAAGCAATCCTCCTTTCTTTAATTGGTTTCAGGGAGCTAAAACAAACATTATTCTGAATGCCATAGACCGGCATCTCACCTCCGCCACCCGGAACAAGCTGGCGATAATATGGGAAGGTGAACCCGGAGATTCGAAAACATATTCATACCATGCGCTAAATCGCGAAGTTTCCCAGTTCGCAAACATTCTAAAGAGTATGGGTGTCAAAAAGGGGGATGTGGTAACGATTTATATGCCCCAAATTCCTGAACAACTTTTCGCGATGCTTGCCTGCGCCAAAATTGGGGCGGCGCATAGCGTGGTCTACGGCGGATTTAGCCACGAAGCACTTGCTGACCGCATCAACGATGCCAATAGCCGGGTGGTCATTACCGCAGATGGCGGATATCGCAGGGGAAAAGTTGTGGAGATGAAAAGTGTCGTTAACAAGGCCATGGAGCTTTCTCCTACCATGGAAATTTGTATTACCATTAAGCGGACAGGCATCGATGTTTACATGGAAAATGACCGTGATTACTGGTACCACGATCTCAAATCCCTGCCTATCGCTTCGAACAAATGCGAAACGGAAGTGATGGATTCGTCGGATATGCTCTTCCTTCTCTATACTTCCGGTTCGACAGGCCGTCCAAAAGCACTGGTGCATACCCATGGAGGATACAGCGTTTATACTTCAACCACTCACCGGATGGTGTTCGACATCAAACCGGAAGACCGGTACTGGTGTGCCGCCGATCCGGGCTGGATTACGGGTCACAGCTACATTGTTTATGGTCCGCTGATCAACGGTTCAACCATCATGCTTTACGAAGGTGCCCCCAACCATCCTTATCCCGACAGATGGTGGAAAATGGTTGAAAAATATGGAATCAACATCCTGTATACTTCTCCAACCGCTATCCGCGGATTGATGCGCTTTGGAGATTCGTGGCCGAACAGGAACGATATCAGCTCACTGAGATTGCTGGGATCCGTAGGCGAACCAATCAATGCCGAGGCATGGAACTGGTTTCACAAAGTTGTTGGACGAGGAAATTGTCCGATCATGGATACCTGGTGGCAAACAGAGACAGGAGGCTTCGTGATCACTCCGCTGCCTATCACCCCATTGAAACCCGGCTCCGCCACCAAACCATTTTTTGGGAATGACCTGGCTATCGTGGATGATGCCGGCAACGAGGTAGGTGCAAATGAAGAGGGTACCCTGGTCATCAAAACCCCTTGGCCGGGAATGGCCAAGTCGGTTTACAACGATCCCCAGCGTTTCATTGATACCTATTGGGAAAAATACAAGAAGCAGGGCTGGTACCATACCGGCGACTCTGCCAAGAAGGATGAAGATGGATATTACTGGATCATCGGACGAAATGACGACGTCATCAAGGTAAGCGGTTACAGATTGGGCTCTGCCGAGATTGAAGGGGTCATGGCCCGCCATCCTGCCATTGTGGAGTCGGCAGCAATTGCTTTGCCGCACAACTTGAAAGGGAATGCAATCCATATCACTGCAGTGCTTAGGAGCAATTACAAACCCAGCAAAGAGCTCGAACATGAACTTATGATTCACATGGAAGAGCATCTAGGCAAAATCGCGCGCCCTGAAGCCATTCAATTTGCCGATTTACTACCCAAAACCCGAAGCGGAAAGATCATGAGGCGCTTGCTAAAATCCAGAGCTCTCGGACTTCCGGATGGGGATTTAAGTACCATGGAGGAGTAGGAAAGTTGAGACATAAGACATAAGACATGAGACATGAGACCGGTCCCTGAGCGAAGTCGAAGGGGAGTTGAGAGTCGCTTTAACTTTTTAAACCCTTCAAACAATTTAAACATTTCAAACAATCCGGCATATGAAGAGACGAATCATCGGAATTCACGAAAAGCTTCCGATACTGGAGAGCCTGCCGCTGAGTTTTCAGCATCTGACAGCGATGTTTGGGGCGACCATCCTGGTGCCTATTCTGCTTGGTATCGATCCCGCCATTGCCTTGCTGATGAACGGAATCGGTACCCTGATCTACTCATGGGTTACCAAGGGAGGAATTCCGGCCTACCTCGGATCAAGTTTCGCATTTATTGCCCCAACACTATTAATTATCAGTACGCTTGGTGGTTTTGGCAGTGCGCAGGGTGGTTTTATCTTTTTTGGCTTTTTCTTTATTGCGATCTCCTTCGTTGTGAAAAAATGGGGCATCAAATGGATTGATGTGATCATGCCTCCAACTGTGATGGGAGCTGTGGTAGCCATCATCGGACTAGAGCTAGCACCGGTGGCAGCACAACAGGCCGGTCTGGCTCCTTGGCCCACACCGGTCGGACAGGTTGTTCCGGTTTTTATCGTTGCTCCGAATGTATTACTGGTATCTATGTTTACCTTGTTCGTCGGGATAGCCGGAAGTGTTCTTTTTAGGGGTTTTATGCAGGTTATCCCGATCTTGATCGCTGTCGTTGCAGGTTATCTGCTTGCCTTTTTTATGGGGATGGTGGATACGGCAGCCATCAATCAGGCAGCATGGATCTCTTTGCCTAAATTTCATGCACCGGTATTTAATCTTAGTGCGATTATCATCATTGCCCCGGCCTGTATTGTCGTCCTGGCCGAGCACATCAGTCACCTGATTGTAACCGGCAGAATTGCCGGAGAGGACCTGATGAAGAAACCCGGCTTGCACCGCTCTTTGCTTGGCGATGGTATCAGCAACGTTATTTCCGGATTTACCGGATCAACGCCGAATACCACTTACGGCGAAAATATTGGGGTGATGGCCATCACGAGAGTCTATTCCGTGTGGGTAATCCGCGGTGCGGCCATCCTGGCAATCGCTTTTTCCTGCATTGGAAAAGTCTCAGCGGCTATCTCATCGATCCCTAATCCGGTGATGGGAGGAATCACGATCCTGCTCTTCGGTGTCATAGCTGTTCAGGGTTTTAGGATGTTTGTGGAGCAGAAAGTAGATTTTAGCAAGAACAGAAATATGGTGCTTGGTGCCGTTACATTTGTCGTCGGAGTTAGCGGTGCTGCCATCAACGTAGGTTCAGTGCAGCTAAAGGGAATGGCTTTTGCAGCAATAATTGGTGTAATATTATCTTTAATGTTTTGGATTTTAGATAAATTTGGGCTCATGAACAAAGAATCATGACCATGAACCCGGAACAACAAAAACTCATTGATGCCTGCGTTCTTTTTGTGAAAAATGAGTTGCAGGATGGTGAAAAAGGCCACGATTGGTGGCATGTCGAAAGGGTTTGGCGTACCTCCAGACTGATTGCCGAAACAGAGCCAGTCGATGGATTTGTCGTTGAACTTGCTGCATTGCTTCACGACATTGCAGATTCAAAATTTCATGCCGGAGATGAAGAGATTGGTCCGCAGAAGGCCAAAACCTTTTTGCAATCTCAGGGAGTTCCGTCTTCCGTCGTCGGGCATGTAGTTGATATTATCCGCCATATCTCATTCAAAGGCGGGAACAATCTGCCTGGTTTTACCTCTCCCGAGTTACAGGTTGTTCAGGACGCCGATCGGCTGGATGCCTTGGGGGCCATTGGCATTGCGCGGGCTTTTCATTACGGAGGCTTCAAAAACCGGCTGTTGTATCATCCGGATATCCGGCCAAATCTGACCATGACAAAAGAGGAGTACAAGAAGAGCGATGCCCCAACAATCAATCATTTTTACGAGAAATTACTCTTGCTCAAGGATCGGATGAACACCCCTACCGGGAAAGCTCTTGCCATTAAACGACACGAGTTTATGGAAAAATTTCTGGAGGAGTTTCTGGAAGAATGGGGGGGGGGAGTTGAGAGTTGAGAACTGAGAGATGAGAAATCGCACCGCTCCCCGAGCGCAGTCAAGCGGTGAGACTTAAATTATTTTTTTTTATGAATAAATTCAAAAGGTCTGTTAGAGCGATTTTCCAATGGATCGTGAAATTTTTCAGCGACAGGAGCATCTCTTTGTCATTCATCAGTGAGAATGGCAAATTGATTTTGCAATCCATTTTTACGATTTTGTCCATTGGGATCGGAATCTGGTTCTTCAATCACCAAAAGACAGAACTGCTGGAAATCAATCAACTTCTTAAATCCGCAGGTTGGGAGTGGGTTTTCCTCGGACTGTTATTGACTGCCGCCTACATCGTGATCCAGGGCTACATGTACGTGGCCTCATTCGCAACATTCAGCCACAAATTACCATTATTACTGGGCATCAAACTTTTCCTAAAAAGGAATTTTATCAGTGTCTTTTTACCGGCCGGTGGCGTCTCTTCGCTTGCATTTTTTACAGGAGACATCGAGAAGCGGGGCATTACCAAATCACACATTCATTTTGCCTCCACCATTTATGGATTTATTGGAATTCTCTCAGTCGTTCTGGTTGCGATACCTGTATTTTCTTACGCAATAGCTGACGGAACCATAGGTCAGGGCGAATGGATAGGGCTTTTGTCTGTGGTGATTTTGCTGGGATTGGTCTACCTGATATTTCACTCCTTCTTAAAAAAGGGACCGGTTTATCGCGGATTGATTCGCCTTTTTCCTTCTCTCGAGGAATTGGTTGTGGAGTTGCAAGATGCAAAACTGATCAAAAGGCAACTCTTTAAAACTCTCGCCATATCAGTTGTTATTGAATTCGTTGGAATCGCGCATCTTTATGTGGCGATGATGGCCCTTCATGTTCAACCTTCTATTTTTGTTGCTTTGCTGGGATACATCATCTCCGTAATATTTCTCATTATTTCGCCTTTGCTTCGTGGATTGGGGCCGATTGAATTATCCATGGCATATATTCTGGGACGTTATGGCTTTACAAATGTCGAAGCCATTGCCATCACATTTTTGTACCGTTTTTTCGAATTTTGGATGCCATTGGTAACTGGTGCAATCACTTTTCTGCTCAAAATCAACAAGCTGATCATGCGAATCGTACCGGCTTTGCTGCTCTTTGCCCTCGGAATAATTAACATCGTATCCGTCCTGACACCGGCCGTTAGCGAGCGTGTGTTGTGGCTCAAAGATTTCATCCCGGTAGATGCCATGGAGGTATCTAACTATTTTGTTCTCGTGCTTGGGTTGATACTTTTGGTTACAGCCTCCTTCATGCTCAAGGGATTGAGAACAGCCTGGTGGTTTGCCGTTTTCCTGACGGTTGTCTCGAGTTTCTTTAACCTGACCAAAGCCGTCGACTACGAAGAGGCCCTGGCCGCACTTTTTGTCCTGGCCGTGCTTATCTATACCCGGAAGGATTATTACATCAAGAACAATCCAAGGTTGAGGACGGTCGGTATCCAGACTGCGGCCTTTAGCATCATCGCTGTCATGTTTTACAGCGTGATTGGATTCTATTTTCTGGACAAGAAACATTTCAACATCGATTTCAGTATCTGGCAATCAATCGAATATGCCCTGCAAAACTATTTCCTGGTAGGAAGCAGCGATTTGATACCTGCCGACAGTTTTGCCACTAAATTCATTCTCACCATCAACGTCAGTGGTTTTCTTTCACTGGCATTCCTGTTTTACACACTAATCCGTCCCTATTTCTTAAAAAATCAGTCAACTCAAGAGGAGCTGGAGCGCCCCAATCAACTACTGAAGGCTTATGGCTGCTCAAGTCTGGATTATTTTAAGACCTACCAGGATAAAATGATTTTTGAGCCGGAAGGATTGGAGGCCTTCATTTCCTACCGGATTGCAGGAAATTTTGCCGTGGTTCTTGAAAATCCCGTAGCCGCGGATGCCCCCACCATGCGGGAGTGTATCCGCCTGTTCGACAGATTCTGCTATGAAAACGGACTGAAAAGCTTTTATTACAGGGTCCCCGAAGAATCGCTGCCGGTTTACAAAAGCCTGAAAAAAAAATCCATGTTCCTTGGTCAGGAAGGTGTGGTAGATCTTAGTAAGTTTTCGTTGGAGGGAGGATCCCGCAAATCCATCCGCAATGCGATCTCCAAAGTAAAAGATCGGGGGTATAAGATCTATTTTCATCAGCCGCCAATCAAAGATGGTCAGCTGCAAAAAGTAAAATCTGTATCCGACGATTGGCTTTCGGATATGGGCAGGAGTGAAATTATTTTTTCGCAGGGGATGTTTGATTGGGAAGAGCTCAAACAACAAACCCTCCTGACGGTTGAAAATGCCGAGGAAAAGGTTGTCGCGTTTTTGAACATCATCCCCGATTATGCAAAAAATGAATCCACATATGATTTGTTGCGTAAAACCAGTGATGCCCCCAATGGAGTGATGGATTATATTTTGGTCGAAATGTTCAGCTATCTGAAAGCAGAGGGATTTGAAACGGTAAATTTAGGCTTTGCACCTATGTCGGGGCTTGTAGACCCTACAAAATTTTCGGAAAAGTCGATGAAATTTGCATACGAAAAGATCAAGAGTTTTTCCCAATACAAAGGGATGCGCGAATACAAGGAGAAATTTGCCACCATCTGGTGCAACAAATATCTGATTTACGATCATGATTATGACCTGACGCAGATTCCAACGGCCTTGTCAAAAGTTATTAAGACATGAAGTTTTCATATTTGTCGCTGTTTTTTATCATTCTTTCGGGATCTGCATCATTCGGTTCTGCTAACTTTCCGCAGAAAAGAGTCAACGGAGATCTGCCATTAAAAGTGATAGGAAGTTCAGCGCAACCGACACTTCCCATGGTAGTATTCCTATCAGGTGATGGAGGACTGAATACATTCACCCAATCTTTGTGCACTTATCTGTCGCAAAAAGGATTTCCTGTTGTTATCCTTGATGCTAAAAAATATTTTTGGGTTAGCAAAACTCCTGAAGAGACTACAACAGATATGATATCTATTGTGGAAACTTATGAAAAGCTATGGCAACGCGACAGATTTGTGCTTATTGGATTCTCTTTCGGTGCATCTCTCGTGCCTTTTCTGGTAAACCAATTGCCTGAAGACATTGGCAAGAGACTTTCTATGTATATTCTCATCAATCCTGATAAGAGATGTGATTTTGAGATACATTTGTCGGATATGCTCAATCTTGGAACTTCGAAAGGAAAATATGATGTTATTGGCGAACTCAGGAAAGTCGATTCCAGAAAGGTCTCCATCTATTTTGGAAGTGATGAAAGTGCGGATATCAGGCAGGCCTTCCAGGTTACCGGATTGAAAGTTCAGGTGGTTCCGGGCAATCATCATTTTGACAGCAGTTATGAAGTTTTGGCTGATTTACTTTCAGAGGAGATGAGGCATTAAAGTTGAGAGTTGAGAACTGAGAGTTGAGAGTTAGAAGATGGGAAGATGGGCACTGAGAAGGTGGGAAAATGATTGCAGGGGCTGCCCTTGGTGGCCGTCTGATTAGAATGCATTGAGTAGTGAATAGTAAACAGTTAGTAGGGGTGGATTGCGTCCGCCTATCCTGGTAAAATATTCTGAATGTCGTAAAAATAAATGTACAAAATTTAAAACTGATTATGAGTAAAATTAGATTCTTTCAAGTTGTCAGGAGAGTTGCTTCTATGACAACATTAGTCTTATTTGCCGCTGTGGCCTTTGGTCAGAATGTTGAGAAACAGGATAGCATATCTTCGATTCCTGCTGCGGTTCTTCAAGTATTAAAGCCTGCGTGCATGACCTGTCATTCGAACGAAGGTCGGGATAAACCCAAAGCAAAGGTGAATTTTTCTGTTTGGGATCAGTACACTCCCATGGAGAAATTGATGATTTCTTCTTCAATAATGGAGGAAGTTAAAAAGGGAAGCATGCCTCCAAAGCGTTTTTTGGAATCACATCCCGAAGCTGCATTGACAGAAGCTCAGGTCAGTCAGATTTCACAATGGGTAGAAACTTTCAAGGTTAAACCATAGGATTCCGGCTCCAAAACCATATGGCAAAACCAACCTACCGGGAGATTAGGGAAATCTCCGGACCGATCATGCTTAGTTTGCTGGCACAGAATATTGTCGGTGTAACGGACACCGCTTTTCTGGGAAGGGTAGGAGAAGTTGAGTTGGGGGCTTCCGCCATTGGCGGGGTATTTTACCTGATTCTCTACATGGTCTGTTTTGGATTTGCCACCGGAGTTCAGATTTTAATTGCCAGGCGTTACGGAGAGAAGAACTATGAATCGATAGGCCGCGTTTTTGACAACAGTTTCTATTTTCTCGGGGTATTTTCACTCCTGATGACCGGTGTGGTATATTTTTTCGGCTCCTCTTTTCTTCGGATCGTTCTGTCGTCTGATCCTGTCTTTCAGGCTAGTTCGATCTTTCTGAAATACAGGGTTCTGGGACTCTTTTTTGCAACTGCGGCTTTGCTTTTCCGTTCGTTCTATACAGGAATTTCTTTTACCAAATACCTGAGCATCAGTGCTGCTATTATGGCAGTGCTCAATATTTTGCTGGATTATCTCCTGATCTTTGGTCACTGGGGATTCCCAAAACTTGGCATTGAAGGCGCTGCAATAGCTTCTTCCATTTCCGAAGGTGTTGCCTTGCTTTTCTTTATCTGGATTACTTTCGGGAACCGACACCTGAAACGTTACCACCTCTTTCGTTTGGTGAAGCCGGATATTCAAATCATCCGGAAAACATTGAACATCTCCATTTTCACCATGATGCAGTTTGTGCTTTCGTTTGGAAGTTGGTTTATTTTTTTCATGCTTGTCGAAAAAATGGGCGAAAGGCCATTGGCAGTTTCCAACATCATCCGATCGGTATATATTTTCTTTATGATCCCCGGATGGGCTTTGTGCTCTGTTGCCAGTACACTTGTGAGTAGTGCCATGGGAGAAGGGAAACCTGAAAGTGTTATGCCTATCATTATGAGGATTTTGAAAGTGAGCTTTTTTTTCGTTTCCATCCTTGTTTTGATTGCCTTGCTGTTTCCGCGAACAATCATTTCTGTCTATACCAACAACGCATCCCTGATAGAAGCCACTGTTCCCTCTTTCTACATCATTATGGGGGCACTCATCGTTTTTTCGGTGATGAGCGTAATTTTCAATGGGGTGCTCGGTACGGCCAATACAAAGATCGCCTTGGGCATTGAAGCCCTGACATTGTTCGCTTATCTTGGATTTACATGGCTGATTGCTGTCCACCTGAAGTGGGAAATCGAGTGGGTTTGGATAGCAGAATATGTCTATTTTGCGCTGATTGGAATCTTGTCCTTGTGGTATTTAAGACAGGGCAACTGGCGGGCAAAAAGGATCTAATAGAAGCACTATATCCGTTCTTATGGACGGATATAGTGCTTGATTGAATCCGGGATCAGCTGGTTTCCTTTTGTTGCAAAATTGTTCTTTGCCTTGTAGTTGATAAACTCCTGTTGTAGCTGATCGTTTAATTTTGGATTGTCTTCTGGTTCAATATTCAGGTCATGATAAACCCGGTAAAGCGTTGATCCTGAAATAAAGTGATCGCCACTGATATAATCCATGAGTTCTCCGGTATTTCTTTTTAGCGGATAGGCATTCAGGTTCCGAAAGGATAAATTGGTATCCAACCCATGCCCGATCCATGAAGTTACAGAAGGAAGGGAAAGATTCAACCGGTTTTTGAGCAATGCAAGTAAGGAAGGTGCTACATCGTAATGCGTCACGATTGATGAGAAAACTTCAGGCTGTTTAAGTAAAGGTGAGTAAATGACCAGCGGCACATGAAACCTGTCAAGCTGCGTGCTGATTGGGATTTCAGGCATCCGGTGGTCACCGGTAATGACAAAAATGGTATTTTCGAAGCTCTTCAACTTGCTGATTTCCTGAAATAGGTAACGCAGGGCATCATCAAAATACAACATCGTTGCAAATTGCGGAATGTACTGCCGGTTGTATTTCTTCTCTGTCTCAGAGAGCGTGATTTCACCCATTCTTTTTTCAACCTGGTCGTTGTAATGTTGTTGATCGGGCACCATAAACGGACTGTGCATGGATAGTGTCATCAAGACATCTACACGTTTTTCACGTTCGTTTGATTTGAGGTCGTTCAGGTATTTCCTGAATATATCGCGGTCGCCATATCCCCATGAATAGCCGTTTTGATCGGAAGGCAGTTGCTTATAACCCGGGCCAAAATCCCTGATCCCTACAATTTTGTTGGCGCCCTGTTTTCGCATAAAAGGTTCCATTGCATCGAAAGTTGGATCACCTCCATAATAAAAGGAAGAATTATAGCCGCCCCTGTTGATCAATAAATTAACAAGGCTCAGATGATCAGGCATTTTATTGCCCAGATCGGCGAACCCTTTCTCGCCAAAAGGCAGTGATGCCAAAATGGAAGGTATCACACTAAATGTACGGCCCGATGTGCTCAGACAGTTTTCCCAATATAAACTCTTGCTCATCAGGGAGTCAAGAAATGGGGTAAAACTACCCAAATAAGCACCTTCGCCTGTGTATGCGCGCCCCAGACTTTCCACGATAATAAACACCACATTGGGTGCCACAGTACCAGGTTTGAAGAAGGGGGCGAGCAGATCCGGTGTGCTTTCCTGGTGAAGGAAGGGAAAGTCCTGGCTAACATAGGTAAATGGATTTCCAAGTACCGGCGATTTCTTTGTGGCTTTTCCGGATACTGTATCGCCGGAGGCTGTCAATGCATTTTTCTTATCTCCCGCCTGCTCCACCAATGGCTTGTTCAGATTGGACAACTGAACGGCATCTTTGGTGACATCGTTTTCAGGTTTTTGATTGGAATTGAGAACGAAATTTGTGGACCCCTGTTTTTGTTGGTAGAATCGCAAAAAACTCCCACTGAAAAGGTTGAATTTGTTGGCGGCGATGTTCATGCTAAATTCGTTCTTATAGTCAAAAGGATCCGGATTGAAATTATTCAGAGGAATCATGGAAAACAGCAGAAAGAAGATGTAAACTTTGATTACCAGGGAAGAAACTTTAAAATAGTGCCACTTGTAATAAACATAGGATGATAGAATCAGGAAGATCAGGATGGGCGCAATCGTTGTGAGGTTCATCTCGCCGGAAGCTCCCACAATCTGGTTAATTTCTGCAGTTGAATAGCCTAGAATATCTGCCCCTAATGGTATCCTGGTAGTAGAGAAATAGCGAAGAAGCATCACCTCACCAACCACCACCATGATGGATATTGCGGCCATAAATATCCTGGCCGACTTCATGCTGTAGTAATCAATAATAAGGAAAGGAATCAGCAGTATGGCTGATAATTTAAAGGCTAGCATCAGATCAAAACGGATGCCAAGAAGCAACTCATTTGTGCTGCCTGTTGGATAGCCTGCTTTGCCGGAAATGAAAAGTATTTCATAAAACCTGACTAAAATGACCAGTCCGAGGAGGATCAAACTCAATGACATAAAGCGTTTGAACGATTGACGAACGAGGTATTGAAAAGGAGGAGTGTATTCCATATTTTCAGTTTTAAAAGGACCTTCCGATCCCGAAGTCAAACGAGTAATTCAAAACATAGCCTACCGAGGTGAATTCTTCGTGCGACAATGATGCCCCGATATTGAGGGTCCAGATTTTATTAAAAAGATGGTTGAACTCGCCGCGAACAGATTGTGATTTCAGGTTAAGATACGAGGAGCTCCCATCACCATGACTCCTGTCGTCGGGTGATACCCCATATCCCAAACGTAGACCGAGGTAATTTTCCGGATCCGAAAAATAGCGGCGCGCCTGGATGGAACCGGATACAGAAGTCCCATTGGTTGAAGGTGTCACATACGACCTAAGGGATATCCAATAATTTCCAGTGTACTTTCCGACCGTACCGGTAAGCATGTAGGTGTTGGAATTGGCGAAAATAAGGGCACGCATACCCAGAGATCCTTCGAAAGCTTTCGGGAAGCTGTGGTACCACTCAGCCCCCGACCTGATCTTGGGAAAAATAGTCAGATCGGAATACCCCAGGTTTAGGTAGAGGTAGTTGTTTTCACTAAGGTGTGGGTAGGCATCCATCTCATACTGGAATCCTTTGGATCCAAACCTTTCAGCCCAGTTGAGCCGTCCGATAATGGTGCCGAATGAGGCCTTCCTAGAGTAGGATAAAGCTACCAAATGCCAGGGATCCTTGCTCGCATTTTTTTCAAAGAAATCGTAGGTATAAGTGAGCCGGATCCTGTTTTTCTGCTGGTCAAGCCGGATGTCAGAGAGCTTTTTCCTGGCTTCGGCATTCGCCGGATTGATCTTCAGGAGAGATTCCAGCTGACCGGCAGACTGGTCATAATCACCTTTTGCATTGAGCAAAACTGCTTTTTTCAGTATAAAATGCTGGTCTTTGGCATCCTTTGCCAGGGCAATGTCGCAGAAGGCGATGGCTTCCACATATTTCTTATCCCAGTATTGCACATCAGAGATCGCGTCCAGGGCATCCCAGTGGGTCGGATAACGCTTCAGAATTTCAGTAATCACAACTCTTGACGAATCATATTGTCCGTCCCAGGCATATGTTCTGGCCATGAGAACAGCAACATCTGAATCATATTCCTTTGCGAGAATTTTACGGCATACTTCTCTCGCCTGTGCCCTCTGACCATTGTATGCCAGGTTTTTTGCTTCCTGGATAGTTTGGGACTTGCCATCGTAGCCTGCTAATAACAGGACAAAAAATAATATGACAGAAAAATAATGCCTTATCGTATGCAACGGATTTTTTATTGATCTCTCTTTGAATTTCGACATAAGATGAGGTTTGAAATGATCCTTTTTAGGATTATACTCAAAATTATTAAATATGTTCGATTTAACGAGGCAAACACGCAATAATTTATACTGCATATCAGAAAATGAAAATTCTACTGAATAACTGCAGTTGCAGCAATTTAACGTTAAAATATTACACTTTTTCATGTTATTATAAGGAAAGGTTTAACTTTGCACTCTGATTTTGGTAAATAGTTAGTGTGCTATGAATGAGAAAGATATAAAATTGCTCTCCGAATTTCCACCCATATCGACTGCCACATGGGAAGAACAAATCAACCTCGACCTGAAGGGAAAAGAATACGAGAAGAGCCTTATTTGGAAAACCAACGAGGGCTTTAACGTTCGTCCTTACTACCGTGCAGAAAGTATTGAAGGATTGGATTTTCCGGAAAGTATACCCGGGCAATATCCTTATGTGCGAGGCAAAAAAAAATCAGGAAACGAATGGTTCATCAGGCAGGATATCCTTGTAACTGACTTCGAATCAGCAAATAGAAAAGCACTGGATATTCTTAACAAGGGCATAACTTCCCTTGGTTTTGTCTTTAAGGGATGCCGTCAGATTTCGGTGGACGAATTGAAATCGTTGCTTTTGGGCATTCAGTTGGAGGCCGTCGAGATCAATTTTAGTTGCTCTTGCCGAAACAAGGAATTTTTCGAAATTTTACTTGCCGTCTTGATCGAACTCCGCACTGATCCAGCTTCATTGAACTTTTCCCTTAACCACGACCCTATCGGCAGATTCACGCTTAGAGGAAAGTTTTGCGACAACGAGCAGGAAGTTTTTCAGAAAGTTAAAACAATGGTGGAGTGGGGTGAGAAATATCCAAATATGCATTTGGTCGCTGTGAATGGTGTCCATTTCAACAATGCCGGAGCTTCCATCGTTCAGGAACTTGGGTTTTCTCTGGCAATAGGTGCCGAATACATGACCCGCCTGACCGATTTGGGTGTCGATTCTGCCCTGGCAGCTAAGAAGATCAGATTCAATTTTGGTGTTGGCGGCAACTATTTCATGGAGCTTGCCAAATTGAGGGCAGCCCGCATGCTCTGGGCCAATATCGTAAAGGCCTACAACCCTGTTTGCGTATGCGAGGAATCTGGCGGGAAAGATGATTTTTGTCCCTGCGCGGCCAAAATGTACGCACATTGTGAGACATCAACCTGGAATAAAACCATTTATGACCCATATGTCAACATGCTCAGGACACAAACTGAAGCCATGTCTGCCGTTTTGGGAGGCGCCGATTCACTCACAGTTTTGCCTTTCGATGCCATTTACGAACAACCTACCGTTTTTGCCGAACGCATAGCCCGCAATCAGCAGGCGCTACTGAAAGAAGAGGTTCACCTGGATAAAATTGCCGACCCTGCAGCTGGTTCCTATTACATTGAGACTTTGACTGCTTCCATCGCAGAACAGGCATGGAAACTTTTTCTGAAGGTGCAGGATCAAGGTGGTTTTGTGGCATCATTTAAAGCAGGATTTGTTCAGTCAGAGGTGAAAGAGATGGCCGCAAAACGAAGCAATGCCATTGGTTCACGTCGCGAAAACGTATTGGGCGTCAATCAGTTTCCCAATATCAATGAAGTGTTGGAGTCCGGATTGGATCTCTCACTTTTTGAACCGGAAGATTGCACCGCCGAGGGTGCGGAGGTCGAGACGCTGAAGCTTTTCAGAGGTGCCCAGCAACTGGAAGCAGTTCGCTATGCCACAGATCAGTATTCTGCCAAATCGGGCAGACCCAAAGTCTGTATGCTGCCCATCGGCAACCTGGCCATGCGCAAAGCCCGTTCTCAGTTTGCCTGTAATTTCTTTGCCGCAGCGGGTTATGAGGTAATCGACCACAATGGGTTTGATACCATTGATGAAGCTGTTCAATCAGCCGTGGAAGCCAAAGCAAAACTTGTGGTACTTTGCAGTTCTGACGAAGAATATGCCACTTTGGCTCCCGAGCTTTTTGGCAAGTTGCATAAACGTGCCATCATGGTAATTGCCGGTGCTCCTGCATGCATGGAAGAGCTAAAAGAAATTGGCATACAGAATTTTATCAGTGTCAAAACCAATTTATTGGAAGCATTAACGGAGTACAATAAGATGTTGGGGATAATTTGAAAATGTGAAAATGAGGGAATGTGTAATTTGGAAATGGGGCATTGTGTAAATGAGAAAATCATGCATTAGCGCAATTGGAAATCCAAAATCCAAAATCGAAAATTAAATTTATGACACCAAACTTCAAAAATATAGAGATCAAGGGTTGTATTGAAAACAACAAAAGCACGCATAAGGATTCAGGCAATGAAGCCATCTGGATGACTCCGGAGCTAATTCCGGTAAAGGGAGTTTATACCAAAGCTGACCTCGAAGGGATGGAGCACCTCAATTATGCAGCCGGCAAGGCACCATTTTTGCGGGGACCATATTCCTCCATGTATGTCATGCAGCCCTGGACAATCAGGCAGTACGCCGGATTCTCCACCGCCGAAGAGTCCAACGCATTCTACCGCAGAAATCTGGCTGCCGGACAAAAAGGACTGTCGGTCGCATTCGACCTGGCTACCCATCGCGGTTATGATTCAGACCATTCCAGAGTCACCGGTGATGTAGGCAAAGCCGGTGTGGCCATCGATTCCATTCTGGACATGAAGATTCTTTTCGACCAGATTCCGCTCAACAAGATGTCTGTTTCCATGACCATGAACGGTGCCGTTTTACCTATTATGGCATTTTACATTGTGACGGCACTTGAGCAAGGGGCCAAACTGGAAGAGCTTGCCGGTACCATTCAAAACGACATTCTCAAGGAATTCATGGTAAGAAATACCTACATCTACCCTCCTGAATTTTCCATGAAGATCATCGCCGATATTTTCGAGTTTACTTCGCAGAAAATGCCAAAATTCAACTCGATCTCGATCTCCGGATACCATATCCAGGAGGCTGGAGGTACTGCGGATATTGAGATGGCATATACTTTGGCCGACGGATTGGATTACATCCGGACGGGAATCAAAGCCGGACTGGATATCGACGCTTTTGCTCCCAGACTATCCTTCTTCTGGGGAGTCGGAATGAATCATTTCATGGAGATTGCCAAGATGCGGGCCGCCAGAATGATCTGGGCCAAGATGGTCAAACAATTCAATCCGAAGAGCGCCAAATCCATGGCATTACGTACCCACTCCCAAACATCCGGCTGGTCACTGACTGAGCAGGATCCCTACAACAACGTTGGCCGCACCTGCATAGAAGCACTTGCAGCAGCTTTGGGACATACACAGTCGCTGCACACCAATGCACTGGACGAGGCGATAGCCTTGCCCACCGATTTCTCCGCAAGGATTGCCAGAAATACGCAAATTTATCTTCAACAGGAGACTGAAATCTGCCGTTCACTTGATCCCTGGGCC
>JBAXED010000068.1:0-20343 GCA_037140615.1 Prolixibacteraceae bacterium | reverse complement strand
CTTCAGCAGAGGTGGCAGAACGAAGGAAAAATTGGGGCTGAAAAAGCTTTCCTCAACATAGAAAAAAGATGGGGAGAAGGACGATTTAACGCAGATTGTAACAAAAGAGGACGACGAAATGAAGGTTTCTGAATTGGTCAAAGAGTTGAACCTGGTGGTTTTCTCAGGAGAAAACCACCTCAACCGTGAAATATCGGGAGGTTATGTGTCAGATTTACTGAGCGATGTAATGGGCAATGCCCGTGAAGGAAATGTATGGATAACCTTGCAAACACACCGCAATGTTGTTGCCATCGCTTCCCTGAAAGAACTGGCTTGCGTCTTGCTGGTAAGTTCGCTGCAACCAGAACAAAGTGCCCTGGAACATAGCAACAAGGAGGGCATTCCAGTTCTTGGAACATCTTTGTCAACATTTGAGATAACCGGATTGTTATATCAAAAGATAAATATTGCACGATGAAAGAATTCAAGGCTGATCTCCATATCCATACAGTCCTATCGGCCTGTGCAAGTTTGGAAATGAGTCCTTCGAATATTGTCGGCATGGCCAAAGAAAATAACATCGATCTGATCGGAATCACCGACCACAATTCAACCCTCCACTGCAAGCTGGTGAAAAAATTGGCCGAAAAGCGAGGCGTGTCTGTGTTATTGGGGGTGGAAGTAACTACCAGGGAAGAGGTTCACTGTCTGGCCTATTTTGAAGATCTCAAAACACTTGAACAGTTTCAGTGTTACCTTGATGACCATCTTCCTCTGATGCCTTATCAGCCTGAGAAATTTGGCTACCAGGCTGTAGTCGACAAGAATGAAAAAATCATCAGGATGATAGATAGTTACCTTAATGTTGCACTGAACCAAAGCATAGACCAGGTAGAACAAGAGGTTCATCGGTTGGGCGGACTATTTGTTCCGGCCCATATTGAAAGGCCAATGTTTGGATTATTCAATCAGCTTGGATTCCTTCCATGGGGTCTTGAATGCGATGGCATGGGAATCATGAAACAAAGTTCAGAGAAGGAAATTAGGGAGAAGTTCAACATTAATGCTGAGATGCCTGTATTAAAAGCTTCCGATGCGCATTCACTTTCTTCCATTGGTTCAGGATATACCTGGTTCGAAATCAGAGATTTATCCTTTTCTGAAATTAAAAAAGCATTAAAAGGCATCGAAGGTAGGAAAATAAGAACAGCATGAAAAACATCGCTTTACATATACTCGATCTGGTGGAAAATGCGGCGCGTGCGAAGGCGAAATCTGTTGAAGTTTCCATCAGCGAGGATACGAAAAACGATCGGTACATGCTTTCCATCAAAGACGATGGCACAGGTATGAACGAGGAAATTTTACAAAAGGCTGCTGACCCGTTTTTCACTTCCCGCCTAACAAGAAAAGTTGGACTGGGATTGCCGCTGGTTAAAATGAATGCAGAGCGGACAGGTGGCAGCTTTTCGCTCGATTCAGTACCAGGAAGAGGAACAAAATTAGAGGCTATGTTTAAAATGAGTCACCCTGACAGATTGCCACTTGGAGAAATTGGAGATGTTATGGTGCTGCTGACTACCGGACTTCCGGCACTGCATCTGGTATATGAACATAAAACGCCTTTCGGCTTCTACCATTTTGATACAAAAAACATTCGCGACATCATAGGATACTCGCAGGATAATAACATTGAAATAAGAAAATTTCTCAGAGAAATGGTTTCGGAAAACTTAAAGGAAATACAGGCGGAAGAGTAATAATGGTTAATGGTTAATGGTTAATGGTTAATGGTTAATGGTTAATGGTTAATGGTTAAAGTAAAAAACATTTTATCAAAATTTTATGTATTCATCATGCATCATGCATCATTCATCATTCATCATTCATCATTCATCATTCATCATTAATCATTAATCATTAATCATCAATCATTAATCATCAATAACCAATGAACAAAATCAAATCCCTCGACGACCTTCGTCAATTAAGAGAAGGCATGCAGGCAAAAATTAAGCTCCGCGAAAACGGTAACAATTCTGAAAATATTGTCAGGATCAAAGTTGCCATGTCGACCTGCGGTATCGCATCAGGAGCCAAGGATATCATGAATTTCCTGATGGATGAGCTGGAACAGCAATCTATCGAAGCCGCTGTTACCCAAACCGGCTGCATGGGTTATTGTTATGCAGAACCCACCATAGAGGTTAAAGTACCCGGAAAAGAACCAATCGTCTTTGGCGATGTCGACAAAATCAGGGCCGCCGAAATCATCGAAAAATACATCATACACAACGAATTGGTAGATGGCATTTTGCCAGTAAACTACCGCACAATAGACAATTAAACAATTTTATCAACTGTTATGGCTGATTATAAAATGCACCTCCTGGTATGTGGAGGAACCGGTTGCAAAGCATCAGATAGTGAACAGATCAGGGACAATCTGTTGGCTGAGGTCGAAAACCACGATTTGAACGATGAGGTTCAGGTTGTCATGACCGGATGTTTTGGTTTCTGTGAAAAGGGGCCCATCGTTAAAGTCCTTCCGGATAATACCTTTTACGTTCAGGTAAAACCGGAAGATGCAGTCGAAATCGTAGAGGAGCATCTTGTCAAAGGGCGTCAGGTTACCCGTCTGCTCTACCAGGATCCTGAGACAGATAAGCCGATTAGCGAATCCAGTCAGATGGAATTCTACAAGAAACAGGTGCGCATTGCTCTTAGGAACTGTGGTGTCATCAATCCGGAGAATATCGATGAATACATTGCACGCGATGGCTATGCTGCCTTGGCTAACTGCCTGAGCGAAAAGACTCCTCAGGAAGTGATTGATGTAATTAAACTTTCAGGTCAACGCGGAAGAGGAGGCGGTGGCTTCCCCACCGGATTAAAATGGGAGATTACTTCCAAATCGGTGGCCGACCAGAAATATGTGGTCTGCAATGCCGACGAAGGCGACCCCGGTGCTTTCATGGACCGCTCCATTCTTGAGGGCGATCCCCATTCGGTTATCGAAGCCATGGCTATTTGTGGTTATTGCACCGGATCGTCCAAAGGCCTGGTTTACATCCGCGCCGAATATCCGCTGGCCATCCAACGGCTCAAAACAGCCATCAACCAGGCACGCGAGTATGGATTGCTTGGAGGAGAGATCTTTGGAACTTCGTTCTCCTTCGACATCACCCTGAGGTATGGTGCAGGAGCGTTTGTCTGCGGCGAAGAGACAGCCCTGATCCACTCTATGGAAGGATTGCGTGGAGAACCAACTTTCAAACCACCTTTCCCTTCCGAATCAGGATACCTGGGAAAACCCACTACCGTGAACAATGTAGAGACTCTTGCGAGCATTCCCGTTATCATTAACAAAGGGGCATCCTTCTACAACAGCATAGGAACGGAAAAATCGAAAGGAACCAAAGTTTTTGCCCTGGCCGGGAAAATCAACAATGTCGGATTGATAGAAGTGCCGATGGGAACGACCCTTCGCGAGGTTATTTTCGACATCGGAGGAGGCATTAAGGGAGGAAAAAAATTCAAGGCAGTTCAGACCGGCGGACCTTCAGGAGGCTGTCTGACTAACTCTTTCCTGGATACACCCATCGACTATGACAACCTGATCTCGGCAGGCTCAATGATGGGATCGGGAGGCATGATTGTCATGGACGAAGACGATTGTATGGTCTCAATTGCTAAGTTCTATCTCGAATTTACCCTTGATGAGTCATGTGGCAAATGCACACCCTGCCGCATCGGCAACAAGCGTCTTTTTGAAATTCTGGAAAAAATCACCAAAGGCCTTGGCACAGAAGAAGATCTCACCAGACTTCGCTCACTGTGCAAGGTGATCAAAGACACATCTCTTTGCGGCCTGGGTCAGACCTCACCAAATCCTATCCTCTCGACTCTGGATAATTTCTACGATGAATATCTTTCGCACGTTAGGGACCATAAATGTCCGGCAGGCCAATGCAAGTCGCTGGTCAAATACAACATCGACAACGAAAAATGCACAGGGTGTACCCTCTGCTTCAGAAATTGTCCGGTTGGGGCCGTCACGGGAGAAAAAAGATCTCCTCATTTCATCGACAACGCCATCTGCATCAAATGCGGGGTATGCTATGACAAATGCAAATTTGATGCCGTCAGCGTCTCTTAAAAAATTTCAATTATGGATATGATCAATCTTACAATAGATAACAGAACCGTCTCCGTTGAGAAGGGTACATCGGTTCTTCAGGCTGCAGCCCGGATAGGGATAAAAATTCCCTCCCTCTGCTACATGAAACTGGAGGACCTAAACATAGAAAACAAACCTGGAGGATGCCGTGTTTGCGTGGTCGAAGTGGAAGGTCGCAGAAACCTCGCGCCAGCCTGTTGCACCGACGTTGCCGAAGGAATGGTGGTAAAAACCCACTCCATGAGAGCCATCCATGCACGTCGGACTGTCGTTGAGCTCATTCTTTCAGACCATCCTACAGACTGCCTGAAATGTGCCAAAGCCGGCAATTGTGATCTGCAAAGCATGGCACAGCATCTTGGCATCAGAGAGATACATTTCGAAGGAGAAAAATCCACCTTCCGTGAAGATACCTCTCCGGCCATCATCCGCGAACTGGATAAATGCATCAGGTGCCGCAGATGTGAGATGATGTGCAATGAGATACAGTCGGTCGGAGCACTCTCAGCCATCAACAGAGGATTCAATGCAGTGATTTCTCCGGCTTTTGAGATGAACCTCGACCATTCTGTCTGCACCTATTGCGGACAGTGCGTGGCTGTTTGTCCAACCGGAGCGCTGACAGAGAAAGACAATACCGGAGCCGTCATCAGGGCTTTGTCAAATCCGGAAAAAACGGTGATTGTTCAGACGGCCCCTGCCGTTCGTGCCGCCCTTGGCGAAGAGTTCGGCAATGAGCCTGGCACCCTGGTTACAGGTAAAATGGCCGCTGCCTTGCGTCGCCTTGGGTTCAATTACGTTTTCGATACGGATTTTGCTGCCGACCTTACCATCATGGAAGAGGGAACGGAGTTGCTTAACCGGCTAACTGCCTTTCTGGGTGGTGACAAAGATGTCAAACTACCGATGCTTACCTCTTGCTGTCCGGCCTGGGTGAAATTTTTCGAACATCAGTTTCCTGATTTGAAAGATATCCCTTCGAGCGCACGTTCTCCACAACAAATGTTTGGGTCAATTGCCAAGACCTATTTTGCTGATAAAATTGGCATCAACCGAAAAGATCTGGTTGTCGTTTCCATCATGCCTTGCGTCGCCAAAAAATACGAATGCAGTCGCGAAGAGTTCTCAGTCAATGGCAATCCGGATGTCGACTTTGCCCTGACCACCCGCGAGCTGGCCCAATTGATTAACCTGGCCAACATTGATTTCAAATCATTGCCTGATGAGGATTTTGACCATCCAATGGGTGAATCAACTGGTGCCGCAGTAATTTTTGGCACTACCGGTGGAGTGATCGAGGCAGCGGTACGTACTGCCTACGAAGTATTTACAGGCAAAGAATTGGCTCAGTTGGATTATACAGAACTTAGGGGCATGGAGGGTCTTAGACAGGCAACAATCGACTTCGACGGTTTGCCTATCCACATCGGAATCGCACATGGACTAGGTAATGCACGTAAGCTGCTGGAAGACATCCAACTGGGCAAGAGCCAGTTTCATGCGATCGAAATCATGTCATGCCCGGGTGGATGCATCGGAGGCGGTGGACAGCCTTACCATCATGGCGATGCCGAGATCCTGAAAAAAAGACAGATGGCTCTCTACCGTGAAGACTCAGGAAAACCGATCCGAAAATCGCACGAAAATCCTTACATCACAAAATTGTACGAAGAGTTTTTGGATGCTCCAATGAGCGAAAAGGCGCACCATCTGTTGCACACCGAATATTTCGACCGAAGTAAGTAGAGACGACGTTTAGCGCGTTTCCAAAATCGCAATAAATTAAATAATTAAAGATTTTTACCATGCCAAAAATAAAGTTGTCCCAAAGAACCATTGAAATAGTCAAGGAGATCTGCGCATCTTTCGACAACAATGAAGGAGAACTAATCAATGTCCTGCATGAAGCCCAGCACAAACTGGGCTATCTCCCTGCTGAAGTGCAGGAGCACATTGCCCATGAGCTTAACATGTCTGTTGCCAAAGTTTATGGAGTCGTAACGTTTTACTCCTTTTTCAACATGCTGCCCCAGGGAGAATTTCCCATCTCCGTTTGCATGGGTACTGCGTGCTATGTTCGGGGAGCTGAACAGATCCTTCTCGAAATTAAAAGGCAACTAAACATTGAGGTAGGCCAATCGACCCCCGACGGGAAATTCTCACTCAACTGCCTTCGGTGCGTGGGAGCATGCGGACTTGCACCTGTTGTAATGGTCGGCGAAAAAGTATACGGGCGGGTTGCTCCGCAGCAAGTCAGGAAGATCATTGCCGAATATCAGGAAGGGTGCGTGAAGCCGGAGAAGCATGAGATGTGAAGAAGTGACTAACTTCATATTTTTATTTACCTCCAATGCCTAACTTTAGTCACTTTAGTTCACTCTAGTCACTCTAGTCACTTTCTTATGATCTTACCCTCCGCCGAACCCTATAAAATCAAAATGGTAGAACCTATCTACCGCAGCACGCGCAAAGAACGGGAAAAGTGGATCCGGGAAGCAAGGTACAATCTCTTTAATCTTAGGAGTGAACAGGTATATATTGATCTGCTGACAGACAGTGGAACAGGTGCCATGAGCGACCGTCAATGGTCAGCCATCATGACCGGCGATGAGAGCTATGCAGGGTCTTCTTCCTTTTATCATCTGAAGGAGACGATAAGCACGATGTTCGGTTTTGACTATTTCCTCCCCACACACCAGGGACGGGCAGCAGAAAATGTACTATTTTCCGTATTGGTCAAGGAAGGAAACTTCATCCCGGGCAATTCTCATTTTGATACCACCAAAGGACACATAGAATTTCGAAAAGCTACCGCAGTGGATTGCACCATTGCTGAATCGCTCGATCCCGAAAACCCTCATCCTTTTAAAGGGAATGTGGATCTTGAACGACTCAAAAATGTTCTTGAGGCGCATCCAAATGAGAGCATTCCTTTTATCATCCTTACGCTAACGTGCAACTCATCCGGAGGTCAGCCGGTATCTATGCAGAATATTCGGGAAGTTAAGTCGCTTGCCGACCAGTATGGTATTCCACTCGTTTTTGATTCTGCGCGGTTTGCTGAAAATGCCTGGTTTATTGCTCACCACGAAACCGGATATGAACGGAAAACTATCCCTGAGATTGTATTGGAGATGTTTTCATATGCCGATGCTATGACCATGAGCAGCAAGAAAGATGGCATCGTCAACATAGGAGGCTTCATCGCTACCAGGAACAAAGATTGGTACGATCAGGCTAGCACATTTAACATTATGTTCGAAGGCTTTGTCACCTACGGCGGAATGGCAGGCCGCGACATGAATGCCCTGGCCGTCGGGCTCAGGGAGGTCGTTGAGGATGATTATCTTACCAGCAGGATTGGACAAGTACAATACCTGGGAGAAATGCTTTCAGCGCACGGAATTTCAGTACAAAAACCCTATGGAGGACATGCTATTTTTGTCGATGCAAAATCTTTTCTCCCCAATGTTATACAGGAGGAGTTTGTTGCGCAAACCCTGTGCGTTGAACTATATTTGGAAGCTGGCGTCCGCGCAGTTGAGGTTGGCACCTTAATGGCCGACCGTGATCCTGTATCACGCGAAAACCGATTCCCTGAACTAGAGTTTATGCGCCTGGCTATCCCCCGAAGGGTTTATACAAATCTTCATCTCAATGTGGTGGCTACCGCATTGAAAAATGTTTACGACCGTCGCCTGTCTGTTACCTCAGGATATAAAATTGTTAAAGAAGCCCCCATACTCAGGCACTTCACCATCGAACTGGAACCAGTGGTAATGTGAAAATTGGAAAATGTGAAAATGATCGCCATGTACAAATGCTCGCACCTACAAATGCTCCTTTAATTTCCATATTTACACATTTTCACATTAACATATTATTTTTGTTATATTTGTAAATAAATATTAATATTTGTTAATTATTATTCTGTTTTATGAGCAGAATTTTTTGCTTTTCAGTACTTCTTGTCCTTTGCTCAATTCCTATTCCTGGCTTGAATTTTCTGTTTAATACATCCCTTGCGATTGATAAATTTCCACTTATCAAAGGGAAGGTTATTGATGCCGAAACTAAGTCGACCATCGAATTTGCCAAAATTTCACTTTTCCAGTATCCAGATACTTTACCTGTCCAAATGACGGCAACGAACGCCAGGGGGGAATTCATTTTTGCTAATCTTAAAACAGGAAGTTATTCGATCACAGTCTATTTTATGGGGTTCAAAAAATTCAATTCACATCGCTTTGCTCTGGCGGAAAAGGTCAATGAATTGCAACTGGAGATAATCCCTCTTGAGATTGAATCACAGGAAATAAAAGAAGTTAAGGTAGTTTCCAAAGCAGGAAATCCTACCTACTTACTCGACAAGAAGACCATCTATGTCGAGAATCAGCTATCCGGCGCAGGAGGATCTGCTTCAGATCTCTTGTTTAAACTTCCATCGGTTACTCAAAGTCCGGATGGTAATATTGCCATTCACGGCAACTCCAACTTATTGGTTTACATCAATGGAAAACCCACGTCCTTGAAAGGGTCCCAGTTGCTGGAAAGCACATCTGCTGCAGAAGTAAAAAAAATTGAATTGATTACCAGTCCGTCTGCCAAATACGATGCCTCCGGTTCCGGAGGTATTATCAACCTGATCACAAAAAAAAGCACGCTGGATGGATTGAATGGGAATATTCAGGCTTCTGCCGATCATTTGGGAGGATATGCTTCTGATCTTTTGTTGAATTACAAATATGATAAATTCAGCTTTTTTTCTGGCATTGACCACAACCGCAGAAGAAACGAAGGATCACTCGACTATTTAACAAATTATGTGACAGAAAATATACGATTTGTGCAATCAGGAATCCAAAAATCACAACGTACCAACACCGGCTACAGGGGTGGAGTAGATTATGAGCCGTCACTTAGAAATAATATTTCCGTAAGCGGTAATGCCGGAATTTTCGAAACGACAAACAACGGCGATTGGCAAACAGAGAATACCTTCGTTCCAGGAAATTTGACCAACAAAAATATTTCTACCAATGAAAATATCCGTCAAGGCAACTACGGCGGAGCAGATGTAACCTACGAACACAAATTCCTATCACCCAACAAATCGTTTTCGGTTTCAGCTTTATGGAATACCCTTAATTATGACGACCATTACCTGAACCTGATTAACGCGACTGCAGGAAATGAGTTGATGCGGCAAACTACGCAATTAAACAAAAAATTCAACAATGGTCAGTTCAATGCGGATTATAATACTCCTTCAGGTAAATCGAGCAGCCTTGAATTTGGGATTCAGCTTTCCACCAATGAGGAGATTGAAAACTATGAATCAAAAAAGAGCAATCCGGCACCAGCAGTAATTACCACACAATCAACCAATTTCCATGAAATAATTAGTGCTGGTTACGGGACCTGGCATTACAAAATCGAAAAGCTTGAGTTTAAGGCCGGTTTGCGTGCCGAATACCAAAACAGACAGTTGAAAACAACAGACAACAATTATTCATTAAATCGTTTTGATCTCTACCCCTCTTTTAACAGCTCATTTCATTTAAGTTCTGTTCAAGAGATCATGGTCAACTATTCCAGGCGGACCGATCACTTGAAAACCATACAATTGGATCCATTGCCAAGATGGTATGATTTCTACAATGTAACGATGGGAAATCCGAATCTCACCTATGAAATTACCGACAAGATATCAGTAGATTATATGTTTAATCTCCCCAGCCTTTCGCTGGTTGGCCAACTCTATTATTACAGTACTGCAGACAAGATTGAAATTATCCGTTCAACCTTCGGCGACGGAATTGTACTCAACAGATTCGAAAATACAGGTAGTGAAAAAACCCTTGGATTGGAAGTCAATGCCAATTGGAGAACAAACAAGTGGCTGAAATTAAACACAAAACTCGATTTTATTGACTCAAGATTAGATGTCAGTCTCAATCCAATTGCTGGTGAAAAGAGCTATCAGCAGTTTTATTCAGTTACCAGTGCCAGCATTACCATCCAACCTACTTTGCTACTCGAACTGGATTTTTCTTACTTTGGTCCGGCCCTGACTGTTCAGAGCACAGTCGACAAATGCTACATGGCAGGCATTGGACTGAGAAAGACCTTCCTAAATAATAAACTCACAGCAACTATAACCGGGCGGGACTTTTTAGGTCTTTACAAAAAAGTTGACCATATCATAGGAGCAGATTTTGATCAGGTCCTTTCGGTTAAAAACAATTTCCCCATCCGTTTCTCTCTCAGCTACAAATTTAACCACTACAAACGGGACGAGCGAAGAATTGCGAAATCCCCTGTTGCCGAATAATCCGAAATTAAACGATAATTTATTCCGGTTTATAATTTATTTATGGCAATTACTATTAAATTAAAATAAATTTCCCATTTTTGATGCCAATATATACATAGAATCGAACAATGCTTGAGAATTTAAAACATCAGGTTTATAAAGCCAGCTTGAAGCTCCTTGAGCAAGGGTTGGTCATCTACACCTGGGGTAACGTGAGTGCCATCGACCGAAAATCCGGATTAGTCGTCATCAAACCATCTGGCATCTCCTACGATGAAATGGTTCCGGGCGACATGGTAGTAGTCGACTTAAACGGGAATATCGTATCCGGGGATCTTAAACCTTCGACGGACACCAACACTCATCTGGTTTTATACAAAAATTTCCCATTGATTGGTTCGATTATGCATTCTCATTCTGAGTATGCAAGCTGCTGGGCTCAGGCAGGTTTGGGTATCCCACCTCTCGGTATTACCCATGCCAATTTTTTTAATGGTGAAATCCCTTGCACAAAACCACTCTCTGCAAAACAGATGGAGGGAAATATTGAAACAGAAACCGGAAAAATCATCGTTGACACTTTTAACACCGCCAAGCTGGACCCTATGCGCATTCCTGGCGTTTTAGTTTATGGACATGGGCCTTTCTGCTGGGGGAAAGAGGTACAGAATGCTTTTGACCATACAGTGGTTTTGGAAAAAGTAGCCAGGATGGCTTATCGAACCCGACAGCTCAATACAGTTGTTCCTGTAGAAAAAAAATTCCTTGATCGCTATTTTTTTGAATGAAACATATTTCAATGCTTTAAGTTAAATTGCATAGCTATTAGCAAACAGCTAAATTCTACTTATCTGTTTGATTATCATAAATATAAATAATTTATATAAAATTCTATGCAAAACTTTGAATTCTTCAATCCGGTAAATGTGGTCTTTGGAAAAGGTCAGATTCAAAACCTGAATAAACTGGTACCTGCCAATACAAAAATTATGCTCGCCTATGGAGGCGGAAGCATCTTTAAAAACGGCGTCTACGATCAGGTAATTGCTGCCTTACCAGGATTCAATCTGGTCGAATTTGGTGGCATTGAACCAAATCCAAAGTACGAAACACTGATGAAAGCAGTGGATATCGTTAAAAAGGACAAAATCGGATTTATCCTTGCTGTTGGAGGTGGTTCCGTTCTGGACGGCGTAAAATTCATCGCTGCGGCTGCGCTTTGGGAAGAGGGAGATCCATGGAATTTCCTGACTAACCGCAGACTGACAGTTACAAAAGCCATTCCATTGGGTACTGTATTAACCCTTCCTGCGACTGGTTCAGAAATGAATGGAGGTTCGGTGGTTACCCGCATCTCTTCGCAAGAGAAACTTGCCTTCATGTCCAATGCCGTTTTGCCGCGCTTTTCCATTCTGGATCCTACTGTGGTCTTTTCCCTTCCGGAGAAGCAGGTAGCCAACGGGATCGTAGATGCCTTCGTCCATGTGATCGAACAATATCTTACCTATCCGGTTAACTCCCCGATCCAGGACCGTTTTGCGGAATCTATCCTGATCACGCTGGTAGAGGAGGGACCCAAAGTTCTTGCCGACCGCAACGATTACGATGCTGCGGCCAATTTTATGTGGGCGGCTACGATGGCCTTGAATGGTTTGATCGGTGCAGGAGTACCCCAGGATTGGGCAACACACATGATCGGACACGAGCTGACTGCCTTCCACAATATTGATCATGCCCGCACCCTTGCCATTGTCCTGCCAGGAATTATGCAAGTAAAAAGGGATAACAAACGGGAAAAACTATTGCAATTGGGCGAACGTGTCTGGGCAATCAACTCTGGAACGGCTGATGCGCGCATTGATGCAACCATCCGAAAAACAGTCGAATGCTTCGAGTCTTTCGGTATTCCTACCAAACTCTCGGCCTACAGCATCGGAGCCGACTTCATTCCAGTTGTCTGCAATCGCTTTTCAGACCGAGGCTTCAATGGAGTCGGAGAAAGAGGAGATCTTACTGTTGAGCAGATCGCGGAAGTTTTGACATTACAACTCTAGTTGAGAGTTGAGAATTGAGAATTGAGAATTTCAACTCTCAACTTTTTAGTTTGAGGTTGCGCAGTGCGGGAGACTTGATCGCAGCAAAAGTGACGATGACAAGCGTCATCGCTCCGCCAAAAATCACTGATGGAACGAGTCCCATCACACGGGCAGCGACGCCCGATTCAAAGGCTCCAAGCTCATTGGATGAACCAATAAATATGCTATTGACCGCTGCAACACGGCCTTTCATCTCATCCGATGTAAAAATCTGAAGGATACTGGATCGAATAACTACACTGACATCATCAAATGCCCCGCTCAAAAAGAGAACGAATGCCGATAAATAGAAATTTTTTGAAAGGGCAAACACGATCATGGTAAGGCCGAAGCCGAAGACGCTGAAAAGCAACAACGGACCGGAATTTTTCACCGGAGGATTAAAAGTTAAAATCACCGACATCAATATCGCACCAATGGCCGGACAAGCACGAAGGATCCCCAGACCTTCCGGTCCGACTTTCAGAATATCTGAGGCAAATACAGGAAGCATTGCTACAGCACCACCAAAAAGAACAGCAAACATATCCAGTGTGAATGCCCCAAGTAGTACCTGACTATTGAATACATAATGGATGCCCTCTTTCATTCTGGCGAAAATGCCTTCTGTACTACCCTCTGCAATAACAATTTTTCCTGGACTTTTTACGAAAAAGAACAAAATCGAACAGGCTAAATAAAGGAGGAAGACTAAGATAAGGGCAGGTAAAATTCCATAAAACCCATAGACCAATCCACCAATTGCCGGACCCGCAACTGCTCCTACCTGCCAGGTTGTACTGTTCCATGTCGCAGCACCAGTCAACAATTTCCGGGGAACAAGCTGTCCAAGCATGGCAGCATTGGCTGGCATTAGGATTCCCCGGACTAGTCCGGTCATAAAAATCGTGATGTATATCGGCCAAACTCCCAGTAGCTCCTGAAAATTGAAAGCTGTAATATTATAGAGTACGAGAATAACCGAGCTAAGCAACATAAACAGAGTGGTAAAGAATATAATTCTCTTCCGGTCCCATATATCGACAAAATGACCTGCAAACAGTGCGATGCTGACCTGCGGAATTACCTCTGTCAGACCAATCATGCCAAGAGAGAGCACACTTTTTGTGATGTTGTACAAAAGCCATGCTACAACCACTGATTGCATCAACGTGGCCGAGGTCATGAAGAGACGATAGGCCATAAACAACCTGAAATTCCGGATGTGCATCACCTCAAATGCCTCGTTGGAAAAAATTTTCTTCATTTCTCAAATTTAATAATTCCTCTCTTCGCTCCGTCATTTCAGTCTCTCTGTCTCTCCGTTTCCCTCTTCCCTCTTCAACGCAGCAATCTCCCCCTCTCCCTATCTCCTAGTCTCCAAGTCCCCTAGTCTTCTCGTCCTCCAGTCTCCCCGTCATTTCTTCCTTGGCGCTACAGGGCAGCCTTCGCACGACTTCCCGCACCCTCCACACGGATTGGGGTTGGTGATGTTTCGGATGGCCTTAAATGCCTTGAATCCTACCAAAATGGCAGCCGCCAATATCAATATATATGCGATAGTCTCTTGCATAACAGTCAGCTAAATAAAGAATATTGCGATGTGGAAGGTCACGAAAGCACCAATCCAGGCAGCAGCTGTAGTATAAAGCACAGTGAGAAGCGCATACTTCCAGCTTCCTGACTCGCGTTTGATCGATGCGATAACAGCGATGCACGGAAAGTAAAGTAGAACAAAAACCAGAAAAGCGAGAGCCACAGCCTGATTAAAGACTGGTTCCCCAGCCCGAGGCCCTGTTTCATATCGCTGATTCTGAAGACTGGTCTGCAGAGGTTCATTTTTGTGCTGATCATTTTCAGTACCATACAAAACGGCCATCGTTCCGATCACGATCTCCTTGGCAGGAATTCCTGCTATAAGTGAAACACCCATGCGCCAGTCGAACCCAAGCGGACTGATGGCAGGTTCGATGAAGTGCCCAATTCTTCCCAAATAAGATTGTTCCATCTGCGAAACCTTATGCATCGGCACATTCACGGTAGTTGGAGCAGGAGGAGACAAAGTGGTTTTTTCGCTTCTTGGGAAATATTCCAATGCCCAGATCAATACCACTGCAACGAGTATGGTTCCGCCAATTTTTTTTAGATACTGGCTGGCTTTGTCCCACATGTGAAGCAGCGAATTTTTCAGCAAAGGCATTCGGTATGGTGGAAGCTCCATCACAAACGGTGTCTCCTTGCGTTTAAATACGGTCCTGTTCAATACCTTGGAAAACAGGATGGCCACTGCGATACCCAGCAGGTAAATTCCGATGAAAACCAAGGCAGGATAATGGGGAAAAAAGGCTGAGATGAGCACAACATAAACCGGTAATCTGGCCGAACACGACATAAAAGGGATAATCATCATGGTTAGCAGACGATCCCCGCGATTGCGGATAGTCCGGGTGGCCATGATCGCCGGCACATTACAGCCGAAACCCATCACCATGGGGATGAAAGAACGGCCGTGAAGTCCCATCTTGTGCATCAGTTTGTCCATGATAAAAGCGGCCCGGGCCATGTAGCCGGTATCCTCCATCAGCGAGATGAAGAAAAAGAGAATCAGAATGTTGGGCATAAAGACGATCACGCTACCCAATCCGCGGATAATGCCGTCTATGAGCAAATCCTTCAACATGCCATTGCTCATCAAAGCCGCAAATTCGTCCGAAATAAGTACTACCCCTTTCATAATCCATTCAGTCGGAAAAGCGCCAAGGGCAAAAGTGGCATAAAAGGTAAAAAACATCATCCCCAGAAAAATCGGAAATCCAAAGTATTTATCGGTCATTACCTTGTCGATCTTTTCCGTGACAATGGTCCTGTTCATGATACCGGGCTGGTAGCACTCTTTCAACGCTCCAGCAATGAAACCATATTTGGCATCCGTAATGAGGTGCGGACTCTCATCGACCAATCTCGATTCGAGGCGGCAAATTTCACGTTCAGTGATCTCCTTGATTGATTGGTAATTCGATGAAGACTCAAGAACTTTCAAAGCCTCCGGGTCCTTCCCGATCAGTCGAATGGAAAGGTAGCGCGAAGAGAAAGTGGCTGTCAGTGGCTTGTCTTTCTTGATCTCTTTGCGGATAAGATCGATCGATTTCTCCATCTCTTCTCCGTAATTGATATGAATATGCCGCACCACCGGATCGCGGTCCTCGTAAACTTCAATCAGCTTTTCGAGAAGCTCCTCTGATCCTTCGCCACTAAAGGCAGTAGTCGGGATAATCGGAATACCAGTGAGTTTGCTAAGCTTCTTAGTCTTCAGTTTAGATCCACTTGCCTTCAAATCATCAAACATATTCAGCGCGATCACCACCTTGATGTCCATGTCGATCAGCTGGGTCGTCAGAAAAAGATTGCGCTCCAGGTTGGAAGCATCCACGACGTTGACAACAATATCCGGCATCTCCTGAAGGATATAATTCCGCGTGAACAGCTCCTCCGGGGTGTAGCTTGTCAGCGAATATGTACCTGGAAGATCTGTCAGATCAATTTTGTAGCTATTTTTCTCAATGGTAGATTTGGAGGCTTCTACCGTGACCCCGCTGTAGTTGCCAACGTGCTCTTTCGAGTTCGTCAGCCGATTGAAGAGCGTCGTTTTGCCGCAGTTCGGGTTTCCAACCAGTGCGACTGAAATCATGCGTCCCTTCTCCTTTGCTGAAGTTTTTAGCACCTCCATATCAATGGTGCCATCATATGCATGAGGATGAAGAAGGAGGGCCTCTTCCGGCGTAACGACCTCAATCAGACCAGCTTCCACGCGACGCAAGGAGACGTTGTATCCCATCAGACGGTACTCAACAGGATCTTTGAAAGGAGCATTCTTCAGCACAGAGACTTCTTTCCCAGCCACAAATCCCATCTCTGAGATCCTTCGCCGAAAAGATCCATGACCCAATACCTTGGATATGACCACTGTCCTACTTTCTGGTACTTCAGCTAACCGCACTCCTTATATTTATTAAGAATAATTATAAATAGAGTGCAAAGATAATTTAATTTGCCAATTTGACCCAGTCGAACTGGCAAATTAAATTAGTTGATTATTCAATTCTAGCAGGTCTTTTAAATCCTCCACGCTTCGAAACGATGACAGAAACTGTGACGATGGCCAATGAGATAATGCCGGTAATAATTAGTCCGGCAGAGATTTGACCAGGTTTCTGGTAAGCAATCAATACTGGTGCCGCCAGGAGTGAAACCAGATTGATCACTTTGATCATAGGATTTAATGCTGGTCCGGCAGTATCCTTCAATGGATCGCCCACTGTATCGCCAACCACTGCCGCATGGTGTGCCTCAGATCCTTTACCACCATACAAGCCGTCTTCAATGGTTTTCTTGGCATTGTCCCAGGCACCGCCTGATCCGGCCATGAAAACGGCCAGTAGCTGTCCTGACAAAATGACTCCACCAAGGAATCCGCCAAGGGCTTCAACACCCAACAAGCTTCCAACCAGAATGGGTGACATGACTGCGATCAGAGCCAATGGAATCAACTCTTTCTGAGCAGCGATGGTACAGATATCAACCGCACGCTGGTAATCGGGTTTGACGGTACGTTCGATAATTCCGGGGATTCTGAACTGACGGCGAACCTCTTCAACAATCAGTGCTGCTGCACGCGTTACTGCATTAATGGTAAGGGATGAGAACAACCAGGGGATCGTACCTCCGATGAGCATGCCGATGAAAACCATTGGCATGGAGATGCGGATACCAGTTTGCATTAATTGGTCCGCTTTTTCAAAACCAAGCTGAATCTGAACATTGCTCACATCTGTGATGAAAGAACCGAACAAGGCAACTGCCGCGATCACAGCAGAACCGATGGCCACTCCTTTGGTTATGGCTTTGGTAGTATTTCCTGTGGAATCCAGTGAATCCATGATCTTGCGGGCATCCTTGTCCAGATGGGACAATTCTCCGATTCCATTGGCATTGTCAGCAATCGGTCCAAATGCATCCATGGCAACGTTGTTGCCAGTCAAGGTAAGCATCCCAATACCAGTCATGGCCACTCCATAGAGCACATAAACCAATGGCATTCCGTTGTAGATGATTACTGCAGAAAGAATTGTGAGCGCAATAACAATGGTTTGCCATACAGCGATCTCAAATCCGTAACTTAATCCTTTGAGAAGCAAAGTGGCCGAACCAGTCTTGGCATTTCTGGCAATATCTTTCACCGGATGGTAGTGTCCGTCGGTAAAATGTTTGGTGATTTCGTCGAGTACAATGGCCAGGACGATACCCATGACCACAGAAAGGAAGGATTTCCAATCGTGAAGATAGAAATAGGAAACTGCTCCAAACATAGCGATGCTGATGGCAGCGGAAGTATAAAATCCTTTGTTGATAGCTTTAAGCGCATTGTGAGATTTAGGATCCTTTTCACCCTTAACCAGATAGGTACCAAAGATGGAGGAGAGCACGCCAATACCCCTGACGAGCAGTGGGAAGATGATCCATGACAGATCGAGCGTTGTCATATAAATTACAACACCGAGAATTAAGGTAGAGACGATCGTTACTTCGTAGGATTCGAAGATGTCTGCGGCCATACCGGCGCAGTCGCCAACATTATCGCCAACTAGGTCGGCGATCACTGCAGCATTTCTTTCGTCATCTTCCGGGAGGCCGGCTTCGACCTTCCCAACAAGGTCGGCACCTACATCGGCAGCCTTGGTATAAATTCCACCGCCGACCCGCATAAACAGAGCCAGAAGGGTACCTCCAAAACCGAATCCCAGTAAGGTGTCGGGCGAGGCCACGCCAAAAATCATGAAAATTACTGTTCCTCCAAGCAGACCCAATCCGTCGGTGAGCATTCCGGTTACGGTACCTGCACGGTAAGCAATCTTCAATGCCTCACCGAAACTGCGCCGTGAGGCAGAGGCTACGCGAACATTGGCCTGAACGGCCATCCGCATACCAAACTGGCCGACCATTAATGAGAAAACGGCGCCCATCACGAAGGCCATGGCGCGGCCAAAACCGATGATCAATTTCAGCGACTCATCCGAATATCCTACAAAGCGGAGCTTGGATGATTCAGTTGGCGGTACGATGTAAACGGATAAAAATAAAACGATGGTAAAGACGAAGATCAGCGGAATGATGGTTTTCAGCTGACGTTTCAGGTAAGCATTGGCACCTTCACTGATGGCACCCCATACTTCCTGCATTTTTGGTGTTCCTTTGTCACAAGCCATTACCTGTTTGCGGAGAAGCAGAGCATATGCCAATCCGAAAAAAGAAATGACCAAAACACTCCAAATGGCTATTACTTCGAAGGAGCTTGCTCCTGGTAAACTAATCATATCAATCTGTATATTAAATTATTAAACATTAAAGTGTGGCCAGAAAATCATAGTTGATTTCCTCGAGTTCGACCATTGATGGATATCGATAATAGATCATGTCATCGCCCGATCCAACATAAAATCCGGATCCAACCGTACGGTAGAGCAAGGATCCATTGTATGAACGAACCACCGTTTTCATCTTCTTTTCGTAGCCTTGAAGCGCAAGCAGACAATCTCTCAGGTGGCGAACGTGGGTATAAGGAAGATGTTCTGCAGAGCCGGTGGCAGGATTGTCGGCCAGTTCACCGAGCTTCATTTCCACGAAGAAAAGTTTTGGCAATTTGAACTGACGTGAACCATCAGTCAGGGCTTTCAAAAAATCGTTTGGAGAGAATTCGCTCACAACCTGAGGCGAAACCGGACAAAGTTCCTGGTATAGATGGAGGGAAGTCTTTCCTTCATCAGATACGACGTACGGCGTGGGAGTCAACTCCAGAACGATACCATTGTCTGTAGTAAGATAGAGGTTCTTCAGGGCCTTAAGTGGGATCGTTTCCAGGACTCGGTAGACAGAAAGGTAAACGGAGTGTTTGGGCAAACCATCGGCATGACGAACGCAATTTTTATCAATGTAATTGTTGTCGACCAAATCTTTGACCTGCTCAAGATCGACCTCAAAAAAGATCATCTGGCCTTTGTTGCTTTTTTTGGTTCCGGTGGCCATGTATTCGCCGAATTCGATCGGAGGTAACATGGAAGCGATGAGTGCTTCCGGAGTGACGGACAAATAGAGGTATTTACTCATAGTTCAATTGGTTAATAAATGGAACAGTAAAACAATATTTAATGGCGACCGGACATAAAATTATACGGTCATTTTTCAACGACAAATTTTAATTGATGTATATAAATTGTTTAGAATGAAATATGCAAAATCAGCGATGCAGCCCTTTTGTTTAGCGATTCAATATTAGAGATTTTAGACCGTTTGCTCATCAAAAAGCCCTCCGTGTACGCACACAATTCACAAAATCTTAACATTGGCTTCTGCACGGATCGACATGAATGCAATTTTAAAAAAGACTGGGAGACGGGGGGAGTGGGAGACGGGAACTTCGAAAATTGAAACATGAAACGGAGAAAAGGAGAAAACAGGTCAAATAAGGATCACGCTAATCCTCAATTTACGAATATCTTGAGATTGAAAACCACTCCCCCCATCTCCCAGTCCTCCCAGTCTCCCACTCCCCCAGTCCCCCAGTCCCTTCAACCCCTTCCTCAAAAGAAAAAAATTCCATCCATTAGCAAATCTTCAAAAAAATTCCTTCCTTTGCACCGCGTTAATCGCCAATGGCCCCGTAGCTTAATGGATAGAGCATCTGACTACGGATCAGAAGGTTGGGGGTTCGAGTCTCTCCGGGGTCACTTGATAAT
>JBAXED010000067.1:0-20445 GCA_037140615.1 Prolixibacteraceae bacterium | reverse complement strand
CTCATCTGTCCCCTGATTTTCAGGTGTTTGACCGGTTCAATTTCCACATAGATATTTCCCATGTTACGCATCGACTTGTAGGTCTGATCATTCGCCATGGTATTACCCAATTCATTGACGCGGGTTCCGTTACCATACAACTTTTCCGTTGAATAACTGCCATCAGCCTTCCTGCCAACAACCGTCGATGCATAACCGTATAAACCATTGGGGTCATAAATTTTCTGCCAGGCAGGATACAAACCCGCATTGACCAAATTTGGACTGAAATCCATCCCCTTGCCGGAAGTGATCCTGAAATTGGTTCCCAACTTTAACCAGTTGTTAACTTGTGTATTGACTTTAAAAGATCCAGATAGCCGATCCAGATAATTGTACCTGAAGGCTCCTTCGTTTTTAGTAGTACCAACAGAAACGAAGTAGTCGGTTTTAGCTGTTCCGCCTGAAACACGTACTGAATAATCTTTCAACATGGCATCCGGTCTTTTGATCGCATCCTGCCAATTGTAAGTCGGACTATTTCCAAGATATTTCGAATTTGTCGCGTCGAAAAGGCCAACATTGTCAGTATTCATGGCAATGGTAGGATCGGAAGCCATCACCTGATTAAGATATTTGGTGTATTGTTGGGTATTCATTACATCTGTCTTCTGGGTGATATTCTGAATACCGAGCCTTGTACTGAATTCTACCACAGGTCTGTCTCCACGACCTTTTTTTGTTGTGATCAAAACAACACCATTTGCAGCACGCACTCCATATACAGCGGCGGCAGATGCATCCTTCAAAACAGAAATGGATTCAATATCGTTGGGATCAATCATCGACATGATGTTCAATGGTCCACGGACATCGGCTGCACGGGCGTCCTCCTGTCCTTCAATCCCGGCACCAAATTCGGTAACCGGTACGCCATCAACAATATACAACGGTGTTGAAACCCCCCATGTATTTACACCTCGAATGCGAATTGTAGGTCTTGACATTGGGTTTCCTCCTCCGCTTGCAACCTGAACACCGGTCATTCTTCCTTGCATCGCCAATTCTGATGACATGCTAACACTTTTGTTAATTGACTCTGTACTAATCGTTGAGATGGCTGTTGTAATATCCTTTTTAGTCCTTGTTCCGTAACCTATCGCTACAACTTCCGATAAACCGGTTGTTTGCTCAGTAAGTACAATTTTAAAAGTTGATTTTATTCCGACAGGATGCTCCTGGGTTTGCATCCCTACAAAGGAGAAGACCAAAATTTTTGCATCATTGGGAACCGATAAATTGAAATTCCCATCCGTGTCGGTGGTGATACCTACTGTAGTTCCTTTTACAACGACAGAAACACCTGGAAGTGCGACCCCTTTCTCATCTGTAACTTTTCCTTTCAGTAGCTTCTTCTGTTGCTGCTCCGCGAGAAGGGCAGCAAGATCAGCTTCGGAACTCTCCTTCTTTGCAATGACAATTTGTCGGTCAAATACTTTGTAAGTGTTTTCGGAGGATTTGAACACACTCTCCAAAATTTCTTCTACTGTTTCGTTTTCAGCTTTTACACTTACCTCTTTGTTTAAATCGATGATGTTGTCATAATAAACAAAGATAAATTCACTGCTTTTCTCAATCTTGTCAAAAAGCTCCTTAACAGTGACGTTCTCTAAATTCAGCGTAAATTTAGTGTTTTGGGAATAGCTGGTTTTGGCAGATGCTGTAGCGATGGAAAGAACCAATATCAGCATACTTAATTTCATAATCAGCATCAATTTTTTAAAGTTCTGGACACACGCATCCAATAACCCGATTTTTTTCATAAATTTGTTTGGTTTTAATTTGCTTTAATTATTATCGATTGGCGTTAAAACTCCTGACAGGTTATACTGCAATATAGCCTGTCATTTTTTTTGTCTTTTTGGTCACTTCATTGGCAGATTATTTTAATGAGTTGGTATTATTCTTTGATTCTCAGGTGTACTGTATTGTCAATGATCTCATATTGTATAGGGGCAGTAGCGCAAATAACCTTTAACACCTCTTCACAGTTGCTTTTCAGATCTAGTTTCCCAGTAAGGGTCATGCTGCTTAACCGTGCATCATCATGGCTAATCTTAACATCATAATACCTCGATATCTTCGTGGTAATAGATTCAATCGGTTCTTTGTTACAAAGCATCCAGCCATCTTTCCAGGAAATGTACTCCAGGACATTTGCTTGTTCAACACTCAATTCCAAGGTGTTAATGGTATAATTCATGATCTGGTCAGGTTTCAGTTCCACTTTCTGTGCACCTGCGGATGCCTGAACACTTCCCTCTACCAATACTACAGAAACCTGATTGTCATCTTTATAGGCCGAGATGTTGAACTTTGTGCCCAATACCTTAACCTTAACCAGATCGGTCACTACGTAAAAAGGTCTTGAGGGATCATGCGCGACTTCAAGATATCCCTCTCCTTCCAAAAAAATTTCCCTGTTCTTCTTGTTAAATACCACCGGATAAATCGCACGACTTCCGGAATTAAGCCACAACTTTGAACCATCGGCCAGTTCAACGCTGGATCTCTTGCCACGAGGAACGACCAGTTGGTTCATCTCCTCAATTTCAAAATTGTTGCTTAAAACTTCGGCCTGAATCTGCTTTCCTTCTTTGGTCTCAAGCTTTCCCTCTTTGCTGTATTTTAACTCAACTTTTTCGGAGGTAAATGTTTTTTCCGTTCGATTTGAAAGGATCAGTTTCACCTCATTCCCGGAAGGTTTGATAACAGCAATGGACGCGTAATCTATTTTTTGGACTTTTGAATCAGTATTCTTAATGATAAATAAGCTTGAAAATCCAATTAATATGAGTATTCCTGCAGCAACAGACCATCTTTTGAGTAGGATCACTTTCCTTCTGCCGGAATTTTTTGTTTGTTGAATCTTATTCCACAATATCGCGACTTCACTTTCAGGAAGTTTTTTTGGATCGCTAACCAATGATTGAATGATGAAACGGGCACGCGATATCTCCTTTGCCCTACCAGGATTTTCTTCGAGATACGACTTCCAATATTGATCTGACTCCTGACTTGGCCTTAAGACCCATTCTACGAAGTCCGGATTATGGATAAATTCAACGCTGTTATGTTCTGAAGCAGGTTGCATGTACAATCATTTTCTCATACAAGCAGAGAAATGGATTTTTGTACTCAGTAAAATGAAGATTTTTTGAAACTTACTTTGTGGAGTCAGGTAAAGGCCGCCTGAGAGACAGAAAAAATAGAAATAACTCCCGTGGAAAACCCAATCTCAATTTTTCGAGTCCTCTGAAAACAAGGTTACGCGCCGACTGGTAATTCATTTGCATTACTTTGCTCAACTCTTCATAGCTCAACTCGGAAACAAATTTTAAATAGATTGCCTCCCTTTGCCTGGGACTCAAACCATTAAGGGCTTTTTCCAACAATTCGATTCTGTTTCGTTTTAGCTCACTATCGACGATTTCTTCTTCAACAGATACGGTATAGTAAAAAGGGATTTTTTCATCATCGATTAGCCCAAATAATTTTTTGCTACCCAAAGAGCGAACTATTTTCCTTTTGAGTGATTTAAAGAGGTAAAGCTTGATGTTATCAGTTGAGTTTAATCGTGAACGATATTTTGAAAGATCAACAAATACATCCTGAATAGAATCTTTAATAAGTGCCTCATCCTTTGCAAAATGGCACCCGTATTTAAAAAGCGTCCGGACATAAGTAGCGTAGATCAAACGATATGCATCTTCGTCACCATTGATGAAATCGTTCCACAATTGAGTATCTGACTTAATGCAATTTTCCTGACCCATTAATAGACTACATTATTTCCAATCATAATTCAAAGATAAAACTATTACTGTTCCTAAAGCTAATTATAAGCTCGTTAGAAAATAGTATCCACTCTGTTATTATCTTTGCACTGAATCACAGTCTCAAATCGCTAAAAACTATTAACATGAAGAAGTTCTTTAAATTCTTAGGCTTCGGATTTTTATTGCTCATAATTATCATTTTGGTCTGGTTTGGAATCAATCTCAAGGACCAGCATCCAGATTATAAAGTGGACTTGAAAATTCTGAACAATGCCCCTGCTCAGCTCTCTGCCGGATTTTCTGCTTTGCCCATCACACCCGCTGTTCCCGATCGCTGGGACGATAAAAACAAGAACGCTGAATATGATCCTGGCGAGGGAGAAACCTTCACCGATGGAAACGGAAATGGAAAATTCGATCCGGTCTGGATCGCCGGCTTCGGCAACAATAAACCGGCCAACGGCATCCATGATGACCTGTGGGCTCGTGCAATGGTCATCGATGATGGTAAAACCCGGCTGGCCATTGTCGTTCTCGATGCCATCGGATTCATGAACAACGATGTGATCGATGTGAGGGAGCGCGTCTCCAAACAAGCAGGAATCACTTACGCCATCATCACCTCTACACATACCCACGAAGGACCTGATTTGCTTGGTCTCTGGGGAAAAACTCCCTTTGGCAGTGGCGTAAACCCAGCCCATATGGACTATGTGAAGAACCAGGCTGTAAAGGCAATCGAATCAGCTGCCAAAAATCTTCGTCCTGCCCGTCTCTCAGTCTCACAAGACTTGACCGGAGCAATTCCCCTGGTTATTGATACCAGGAAACCTGACGTCTTTGATTCCGGCCTCCGGATGATTCAAGTCCTCGATAAAGAATCAGGTAAAACAATGGGAACACTCATCTCCTTTGGCGACCACCCCGAAACTCTTTGGAGCGATAACCTCCTGCTTACCTCCGACTTTCCGCATTTTGTGCGCGAAGGGATCGAGAAGGGTGTATTTAGCAAGGACAGCATGATGAGACCAGGAGTTGGTGGCGTTACCGTTTATGCCAGCGGTGCTGTTGGCGGACTGATGACTACCCATCCCAGGCTTACAGTGAAAGACCCATTTTCAGGCGAAGAATTTAAAGCCCCGACCTTCGAAAAAGCCGCGGCCCAGGGCAAACAAATGGCCAATCTGGCACTTCAGGCTATGGCAAAACCGGATGAAGTGATCGACTCCGCATCTATCTCAATAGTCGCAAAAACAATCCTGTTCCCATTGGAGAACACCATGTTCAAACTTGCCGCTATGCTTGGCGTGATGAAAAGGGGTACCTCCGGCTGGATGAAAATGAAATCAGAATTGGCCGTTGTAAAAATCGGGCCAATATCCATGGTAACTATCCCAGGAGAGTTGTATCCTGAAATACTTAATGGTGGTGTTGAATCTCCCGAAGGCCAGGATTTTAAAATAGCGCCCGTCGAAGTACCCTCCATCAGGGAGTTGATGCCGGGAAAATACAAATTCATGTTCGGTCTTGCCAACGACGAAATCGGATACATCGTTCCCAAAAGTCAGTGGGACCAGAAAGCACCCTATACCTATGGACGCGATGGTGCCCCTTACGGCGAAGTCAACTCCCTCGGACCGGAAACCGCTCCCCTTATTCACAAGAATGTCAAAGCCTTGCTTGAAGAACTAAAGTAAGTGCCTAGAGTATTTAAAATGCATAGAGTGCCTAAAGTATTAAGAAGTGCCTAAAGTATTTAAAGTGCCTAGAGTGCCTAAAGTTGTTCGCTACATTCTACAATAGTTCGGAGTCCATAACTCTAGGCACTCTGAGCATTTTAGGCACTCTAGGCACTTCTTAAAATAATTAATGTCTCAACTTCGTTAAACTCTCTGCAAACCACATCAGCTCCCGCCTGCCACAATATTTCATCAGCCAGAATCCCGGTGTTGATGGCAATTGTATAAATACCTGCCGACTTGGCCGATTCAACACCCAGGGGCGCATTCTCAAGAACGGCAACCTCATCGGCGGCAAAACCTGACTTTTTCAAGGCCATCAGGTAAGGTTCAGGATGAGGTTTTCCATGTTTAACATCCTTCGCTGAGACAATTTTTTCCTTTTCCACCAATCCGGGAAAATCACTGCATAATCCATCCAGCAACTGCTCCTGCGCCGATCCGGTGACAACCCAGATAGCAATTTGGGCATTCTTCAACCTTTCCATCAGTGCCCTAATTTCGTTAAAAGGGACCGGTATTGGCATGCTTTCAAAGAATTCACTCTTTTGGGCATAGATGTAGGCAATCTCCTCCTCCGTTGCCATCCGGCCTACCTTTTCCTTGTAAAACATCTGTACAGTAGACGATCCTGTCCGTCCCTCATTCATGTAAACCTGTTCCAGGGGAAAATCGTGGCCAAGTGCCGCAAAAGCCTTGTTCCAGGCTATCGAGTGATGCCCCATGGAGTCGTAAATCACTCCATCCATATCAAAAAAAATAGCCTTCAGCTTTCCAAAATTATTCATTAATTGCACAGTTTTTGTGAACGAAGTGAAGCAGCCCGCCTTAAATATCTCAAATTTGGGTTTCTTGATTTATACTAGGACAGGCTCCAAAACCGGTTTGAAAAGTAATAAATAAATGGTTACCCGATATCTTCTGAAGAGCTGATTCTGCTAGATTTTCCTTGTTCCTAATAAAATTCATACCTTTGCCGGACTGTTCTTTCTGGACATAATTAATGTTTTCATTTCCAAAGAAGCAGGTAACTTCTAAGAAGGGATTCAAAGCATATATGGGGAAAAAATACGATGTAATAATAGTAGGAGCAGGGCCTGCCGGTATTTTTACCGCCTATGAGCTGATAAAAGAGAGGTCCCACCTAAGTATTCTGATGCTTGAAAAAGGCCGGGATATTTACAAGAGGAATTGTCCTAAACATACCAATGGCGGCACTTGCGTCAACTGCCAACCTTGTTCAATCACTACCGGATGGGCCGGTGCTGGTGCCTTCTCAGATGGAAAACTTTCTCTTTCACCTGAAGTTGGTGGCACCTTGCCGGATTACATCGGAATGGAATCTGCCCGGGAAATGGTCCTCTATACCGACAAAATTTACCTCGAATTTGGCGCAGATACCGACGTTCATGGCCAGACAGAAACACCTGCCATGCGCGAAATCGGTCGGAAATCCATCGAAGCCAACCTTAAACTGGTGCAGTGCCCTGTCAGGCACCTGGGCACCGAAAAGACCCAGGATCTCTACAAGAAACTCTTCGAACATCTCACCAGCAATGGCGTTGAGGTTCAGTTTAATGCACCTGTCACAGATTTTATTATTGAAAATCAGGTGGCAGTGGGCGTAAAATCATCCGGTCAAACATTCCTGGGTCACCATGTCGTACTTGCCATTGGCAGAGACGGCTCCGACTGGCTCATGAAACAATGCGCTGCACATGCCATTCCAACAGAAGTAGGCATCGTCGACATCGGAGTACGACTGGAGTGCCGCAACGAAGTGATGCAGGAGATCAACGAGAATTTTTACGAAGCGAAACTGATCCATTATACCCACACTTTCGACGACAAAGTTCGCACTTTCTGCTCCAATCCGGGTGGTTTTGTATCCTCCGAATATTACGACAACAACCTTGCCGTAGTGAACGGTCATAGTTACAAAGACCTCAAAAGTGATAACACGAACTTTGCGCTGCTCGTCTCCCAGAAATTTACGGAGCCGTTCAACGCTCCCATCGAATATGGCAAGCACATCGCCCGGCTGGCCAACATGCTTACCAGGAATAAAATCATGGTTCAAAGGTTTGGCGATCTCGTCAGGGGAAGGAGAACAACCTCCGACAGGCTCTATCGCAACAACATCGTACCTACCCTCAAAGATGCCGTTCCCGGTGATTTGAGCCTGGTTCTGCCCCACCGGATCCTCTTCGATATCATTGAAATGATCAAATCTTTGGATAAAGTCAGCCCCGGACTGGCAAGCGACGAAACATTGCTGTATGGCGTCGAAGTAAAATTCTATTCGAACATCGTCAAGGTTGACAAGAGTTTCCAAAGCCCTTCCGTGAAAAATCTCTTCTTTGGAGGGGATGGGGCCGGTATTACCCGCGGACTCATGCAGGCATCCGTCAATGGTGTGCTGATAGCCCGTGCAATCTTAAATAACCTAACTTCAAAATCATGATAAAACCGGATATCCGCAAATTATTGGAATCCAGAGTTCTCGTACTTGACGGTGCCATGGGAACAATGATACAACGTTTCAAATTGTCCGAAGCCGATTTCAGGGGAACACAATTCAAAGATTGGCCATCATCACTGAAAGGCAACAACGATTTGCTGTGCCTTTCCAAACCAAAAGCCATCTCCGAAATACATGAGTCATTCCTGAAAGCCGGGGCAGATATCCTGGAAACAAATACTTTCAATGCAACATCCATCTCTCAAGGTGATTATGGTACCCAGGACTTTGTCAGGGAAATCAACAGGGAGGCGGCGAGAATTGCGGTTGCTGCCGCTGCAAAATTTTCTACTCCCGATAAACCCCGGTATGTAGCAGGTTCCATTGGCCCAACCAACAAAACTTGCTCCATGTCGCCCGATGTGAATGACCCCGGATTCAGGGCGATTTCTTTTCAGGATTTAAAACTTTCCTACCGCGAACAAGTGGAAGGCTTGATGGAGGGTGGCGTCGATCTTCTTATGGTCGAAACAATCTTCGATACCCTCAACTGCAAAGTCGCACTCGTCGCTATCAACGAGATCTTCGAAGAGAAGGGTATCAAGTTGCCTGTCATGATCTCGGGAACAATCACCGACAAAAGCGGTCGCACACTTTCAGGTCAGACCATTGAGGCTTTTTTGAACTCTGTCTCCCACATCGATCTGCTTACCATCGGTTTAAACTGCTCTTTCGGGGCAAAAGATTTGCGTCCATATCTGGAAGAACTTAGCAGGAAAGCCCCTTTCATGATCAGTGTTCATCCAAATGCCGGATTGCCTAACCAGTTTGGCGAATATGATGAGACGCCGGAGGCGATGAAATTCCAGGTAGCTGAATTCACCAATAACCTGACAGTAAATATTATTGGCGGATGCTGTGGCACCACTCCTGAGCATATCAGTGAGCTGGCAAAACTGGCAGCTGTTTCCAAACCTCACAGCAAAGCGCAACCAGAGAAAGTAACCCGGCTTAGTGGCCTTGAACCACTAACCATCGACAAACTCTCCAATTTTATCAACATTGGAGAACGTTGCAACGTGGCCGGTTCTATCAAATTTGCCAGACTTATCCGAGATGGAAAATACGACGAAGCTCTTTCCGTTGCCAGAGATATGGTCGAAGGTGGAGCTCAGGTAATCGATATCAACATGGACGATGCCATGCTCGATGCCAAAAAAGAGATGGTGCGGTTCCTTAACCTCATTGCTTCAGAACCTGATATTTCCAGATTGCCCATCATGATCGACTCCTCAAAATGGGAGGTGATCGAAGCCGGACTACAGTGCATCCAGGGCAAGTCGATCGTTAATTCTATCAGCCTCAAAGAAGGGGAGGAGCAGTTCCTCAATTCTTCCCTCAAGATCAGAAACTACGGTGCCGCCGTGGTAGTGATGGCGTTCGACGAGGAAGGGCAGGCCACTACCTACGAAAAGAGAATCGCTATCTGCGAAAGAGCTTACCGACTGCTTGTTGATAAGGTTCAATTCCCGGCCGAAGACATCATCTTCGATCCGAATATTCTCACGATTGGCACCGGATTGGAAGAACACAACAACTATGCTGTCGACTTTTTCAGAACAACAACCTGGATCAAAAATCATCTGCCTTATGCCAAAGTAAGCGGTGGCATATCCAATGTCTCTTTCTCCTTCCGGGGAAACAACATCATCCGGGAAGCTATCCATTCGGTGTTCCTGTTCCATGCCATCAAAGCCGGACTCGACATGGGAATCGTTAATCCCGGGATGCTCCAGATCTATGATGAAATTCCGGCCGATTTACTCCGGCATGTCGAAGACCTCGTCCTCAACAAACGGCCCGATGCAACAGAACGCCTCCTTACTTTTGCAGAAAATATCAAGGCTGCTGACGAAAAACAGGAAAAAATTGAAGCCTGGCGGGAGCTATCCCCTGCCTCCAGGATTGAGCACGCTATGGTGAAAGGGATCACGGATTTTATTGAGGCCGATGTGGCTGAACTGCTGCCGCAATTCGACTCGCCACTGAATATTATCGAAGGTCCGCTGATGGATGGCATGAACAAGGTAGGCGATCTTTTTGGTTCAGGTAAGATGTTCCTGCCACAGGTAATCAAATCAGCCCGGGTGATGAAAAAAGCAGTCGCCTGGCTGCAGCCTTTCATCGAAGAAGAGAAGAAATTGCTCCCTCATAAAGTCGTCGTCCGCAAGAAAATCCTTCTGGCCACCGTCAAAGGTGATGTGCACGACATCGGTAAAAACATTGTTGGCGTTGTGCTGGCTTGTAACAACTATGATGTCATCGACCTTGGCGTCATGGTTCCCTGCGAAAAAATCCTCGATACAGCTAAAAATGAAAAAGTGGATATCATCGGACTGAGCGGATTGATCACACCTTCACTCGAAGAGATGGTATACGTGGCAAAAGAGATGGAAAAGAGAGGCATGGATCAGCCTTTGTTAATTGGTGGAGCAACTACATCTAAAATTCATACGGCTGTCAAAATTGCCCCCGAATACAGCAAGACAACCCTCTATGTCAAGGATGCCTCCCGATCTGTTCAGGTCGTGGCAGAACTTCTCTCAGGATCTCCCGCATTTATAAAGAGCACTCTGGATGAATACGCAGGTTTGCGACAAGTTCACAGTGCCAAAAAACCTAAGGAATACTGGACTCTTCAAGAGTCCAGAAAGCGGAAATTTAATCCCGATTTCATCAAACATCCCATCCCTGAACCCAATTATACGGGTACAAAATATTACAATGATTATCCATTGGATGAGCTAAGAAAATACATCGACTGGACCTTCTTTTTCCTGGTATGGGAGTTCAAAGGCAAATATCCCGCCATATTGAGCGATCCCGACAAAGGGGAGGCAGCCCGACAGCTTTTTCAGGAGGCCAATGAATTTCTCGATGAAATCATCGCAAAGAAAATGATCAGCGCCAATGGGGTTGTGGGTATTTGGCCTGCCAATTCAGTGATGGACGACATCGAATTGTACACAGATGAATCAAGATCCAAGCTGATTGGAAAATTCCATCAGGTGCGACAGCAGGAGAAAAAGCCGGGTGTCACAGTCCAATATTGTCTTAGTGATTTCATTGCACCCAAAGAGTCGGGAATGTCGGATTATTGCGGGGCTTTTGCCGTAACTGCAGGGATTGGCGTAGCGGAATTGGTGGCACAATACAAGCAAGAAAACAACGATTACAAGGCCATTATGCTGGAAGCCCTCTCGGATAGACTTGCCGAAGCCTTCGCCGAGAAATTGCATGAGGTTGTCAGGAAGGAAGTATGGGGCTATAGTAAATATGAAAACTTGGCTCAGGAAGAGTTGATTTCCTTAAAATATCAGGGTATTCGTCCGGCACCGGGATATCCGGCATGTCCAGAGCACTCTGAAAAAGAGACCATTTTTAACCTGCTGCAGGCAAAAGAAAAGTCAGGGATTTCCCTGACCGAACACTACTCCATGTTTCCAAACGCTTCAGTTTGCGGCGTCTATTTTGCACACCCAGAATCAAGGTATTTTGGCATCGAAAAAATAGGCAAAGATCAGGTAAACGACTATGCAGAAAGGAAAAAGGTTTCTCCTGAATTCATTGAGAAATACATCCCTTCGAACCTGAATTATGATCCAGTAAAAAGGGGGTGATCTTTCGATACGCCCCCCCTACGCAAAAACCAGAAAAACAGGACTAATTAGTAGTAGCTACCAATTTGAATTTTAAGGTAAATTCGTCGTAAATCATTTTGTCTCCCAAACCTTCAAAAAAACTTCCTGAGCCATATTTTATTCCATATTTGGTTCTGTTCACAACGATCGTACCGTTTGCTGTCAATTGACCAGCATCATTTTTTACCTCTGCATCAAATTCTACAGGAGAAGAGATCCCTTTGATGGTCAGATCTGCTGTAAAATGATAAAGATTGTCCGACTTGAGCGCAACATTCTTCACATCCAAAGTTGCCTGAGGGAACTTTTCAACCCCAAAGAAATCATCCGATTTTAAATGGCCAATCAACTTTTGCTTGTAGGCATCATTGGTTAAATCAGTATCAGCAATCGTGTTCATGTCTACGGCAACTTTCCCCCCAGTAATCTTTTTGCGTTCAACATTCAGGGTACCTTCACCAAAAGAGATGGTACCAACATGCTGACCTGTAACTTTTTTAGCCTCCCACTCCAATGTACTTGAAGTTGAATTGACACGGTAATCCTTGGCAAATACCGGATACGAAAAAAGAAGGATTACTAATCCTGGAATAATTCTGGATCCTATTCCAGATAAGTTCAACATGTGTTTGTTTTTTAAAGAAGAAATATTCATAATGCGTTTTTATATTTATTTAGTCTACGTAAACATTATATTTTTGTTCCGAAAATGACGATAGCAGGATCCAACCTAAAATTGTATATTTGTTTCGTATAACACCATGTCATTTTTATCTTACTATGATGAAGAGCAACAATACTTTAGCAGAGGATATTAGCCTGACCGGATTTCGGTTTTTTCAATCATTGTCTGAAGATGAGATGAAAAGTCTTAACAACGAAAAAGTATGTCTAACCCACAAAAAGGGAACTGTCCTGTATAAAGAGGGAAGTCGGCTGACTGGTTTTTATTGCATCACACGCGGAATCGTAAAGATTTATAAAACCGGGAACGACGGGAAAGAGCAGATCATTCGTTTTGCAAAAAAAGGGGATATCATCGCCTACCGCTCATTGTTAAGCCAGGAATCTGCGTGCACTTCTGCCAAAACTATCGAGGAAGCCACCTTGTGCCATATCCCATATAAAACACTGCTTAGCCTGATTGAAAGAAATTGGAAATTTTCATTGGCTATGCTAAAAATTGTTTGCGCAGAGTTGAAGGAAGCCAACGATTACATCACTGATATTGCACAAAAAACAGTCAGGGAACGTCTTGCCGAAGTACTTTTATTGCTCAAACAGGAATTCAGTCTCGATGCTGAAAATACATTGCAGATATCCCTCACCAGAGAGGAACTTGCCAACATGGTTGGTACGGCTACCGAATCCATTATTAGATTGTTATCTGAATTTAAACAGGATAAACTTATCGATCTTCAAGGACGTAAAATAAGGATTATCAATCTTCCGGCCCTGACAAAAGTTGCCAACCTGGCTAAATACTAATCTCTACAAACTGATCCACTTCTCCGGATCCTGCTTGTTGTTTTCGTACCAAAGCTGGAACTTCAAAACGGTTTTGTTGTCTTCCTCCTTGTCAGTAAAGATTGAACCAATATCTTGCTTTGTGTCGACAGTCTGTCCGGCCTGAACAGATACAGAAGCCAGATTCGAATATACAGTCAGGTAACTGCCATGCCTGATGATGATGGCCATATTTCCTCCGATGGTCAATACCTTGGTTACCTCTCCTTTGAAAACCGCACGGGCCCTGGTCCCGGCCTGAGTTGTGATATCAATGCCGGAATTTCGCCGGATCACATGTTTTAAAACCGGATCAGGATGTTCTCCAAAATGGTCGGTTATCAACCCTCTCTGAAGCGGCCATGGCAATTTTCCCTTGTTCATGGAAAAGTCATCTGAGAGAATTTTCCTCTCCGGAGAAAGCTTAACAGCACCAGTGGCTTTGGATGTTTTTGAAGGAGCCTTTGAAGCCATTTTCCGTGCTTCTTCAGCAATACTTTTTTCGATTTCCTGCTCCAGCCTGGCGGCAATTTTTTGTTGATTCTCAAGCTTTTTCTTTAAGTCCTTTTCCTTCTTTTGAAGAAGATTATAGTACTCCTTTTGGTCAGCTTTCTGCTTTTCGTATTTATCTGTCTGATTGATTTTCGATGAAAGAAGTTGCTGCTTGTCCTCTTTCCTTTTGCTGAGATCTTCGACAAGCTTATTCAATCTTTCCTGCAAACCGGAAATCTCTTTGGCTTGCGTCCTCCTGTAATCAGCATACTGCTTTAAATAAGTGAAACGCTTGTATGCCTGGTTAAAATCTGCCGCCGACAATAGAAATAAGAACTGATTGTTCATGTCCTGATTCCTTCTGGCATAACGGATCATCGATGCATAACGATTTTTAATCAGGGTTAGATCTGCATTCAATGAATCAAGATTTTGAGAGCTCCTGACTATGGTCGAATCAAGATATCCCAATTCGGAATTAATGTTGGATATTAAACTTTCTTGTAGCCTGATTTTCTTCTCAAGCATGGTAAGGCGGCTGATGGAAGTTTTAGTATTCTGGTCAGTCTCCTTCAACAAATTATTTATATAATCGATTTCCTGCTTGGTTTTTTCCCTCTCTTTCCTCAAATCATTGACTGATTGTCCGTAGGAAGATAAAAACAAAGCCAAAAAATAGATCCCGCACAATATCTTTTTCATACCATCCAACATCTCAATGTATCAAATGCCATTTTAATTTTTCTTGAAATCTTCAACTTTGTATTTCGAAGGTACAGTGAAGACAAAATCATTTTCATCGTCGATCGAAATTTTTGACAACTCAACCTGAATATCTATTTTCTCTTTTCCTGATACAAAAACATGTATTTTCTCCGGAAACCATTTCCCACTTATGGCTTTAAACTCAGAAAACTCTATGGTAACAACTCTGTTTGTTTCAAAATCAAAGAATACTTCTTTCCTGACAACAAAAATATCAGGATCAACATAAATATCCTGCTTGACAAGATGAGGCTCATCTCTCCGCTGTTTGAAGCGCTCCAGCTTATCTTCATTGGCGGTAAATCTTTTGAATCTGCGATCCCTGATTGAAGAGATTTTATACATGTTGTCCTCAATGACCAGCGCATATTCCTTGAACTGATTTTCCTTCTGATCCTGCTTTATGGCTTGCATCCGGTTGCTCAAAATTGATTGGATTGTCTGAAAATCTACTTGATAACCAATTAGATCCGCAATTTTTTGTATCGAACCGGACATGACCTGTTTACCTATATGATATACCGCTTTGAAGGAATCAATACCAAGTTCCAGCTTGCCTACCGGGATAGTCAACTTCTGGGCAGAAATCTGAATAACACTGTCCCTCTTGATTTTAAAATTACCCCTAATGCTGTTCGCCTTCCCATCATTGTCAACCGTCAAACTGACCCTTTTTACAGATAACGTGTTGTATTTTAGCTCATTCTCATATACCATTCTGACAACACGCCTGACGCTAACTGGCTTAACCTTTTTTTCAATGACGATTTTTTCCTTTTGTTTACACCCTGACATAAAGAAAAGGGACATACACAAACAGCTTAATAAGACAATTTTCATCTTCATTTCTTAATCTTCAACCGATTCAAAAAAGGTAATAGTCTTGATCTTTTCAGGAAGGACTCTAGATGGATTGCCCATCTTCAGGGATTTTTTCCACTGTTGAACCGCCTTCTCCTTATCATTTAGAAAAAATAAAATATCTCCGTAATGCTCAATAAGTACCGGACTCTCCTCTTTGCTATTGGACAGGGCCGACTCCATGTAAAATTTTGCCAACTTAAAATCCTTCTTTTTGAAGAGAACCCAGGCGTAAGTATCAAGATAAGTTGAGTTATTTGGATTATTCTGGACGACAGAACTACTTAACTTCTCAGCAACATCTAACTTGATAGAACGAAGCGATAGGTAATAAGCATAATTGTTCATGGCCATGTAATTCTGCGGATCAATATTTACCACTTTCTCAAACCAGCTATAGGCATCTTCATATTTTTTTTGTTTGTAAAAAGCTTCGGCACGATAAGTATATATCTGAGAAAGAATCTGATTATTCTCTTTTGCGTTGGCCTCCGCCGAATCAAGAACAGCAAAAATATCTTGATAATTTTCCAACTGTAGCATGGAAACAGCATCTAAAATGTACAAAATTGGCTGTTCCGGAAAATATTTTATAGCTGTTTTACTGTCTTGGCCTAATGATTTCCAATCAGATAAGTCATTGTCAATAAAAAGCAGACGTTCCCAGTAAGCATAGTTGCCTTTGTTAATCTCAACAACCAGCCGAAACTGTTCGCGTGCCTCTTTGATTTTCTTTTTTGATAGATAAAATTCTGCCAGAAGTGCCCGCGGGCGCTCATCGTCAATGTGCTTATCAATCAAAACATGCATGAGTTCAAGTTGCTGATCCTCCTTTAACGGATGATCTTCGGATTGCGCCAACAACATGTACATCTGAATTTTAGCCTCCAATTCCAGGTCGGAACTCTCAAAACCAATCTTTAAATGCTCATAGGATTTGTCATAATCACCAGCAACACGGTAAAAATTGGAGAGCGAAAAATGGGCAAAACCATCATTTGGTTTGTATTGCAGCACTTTGTTGTAATTTTCGAGCGACTTGTCCATCACACTATCTGCCAAATACATATCAGCCAGCAAACCATAATATTTTGACTCACCTGGAAATTTTGCAACCAGATTTTCTACTTCCCGATAAGCCTCCTGCTTCTTCCCTTGCTTGATAAATATTCCCTGTTTTCCCAAAGTTACCTGTTCAGTAACTCCTAACTTTTTCTCCAATTCGTTGTAACAGGCAAGAGCTTCATCCGGTTTACCGGCCATGTTAAGCATCTCCGCGCGAAAAATTGGATATTCAGTGTTATCTGGAGTCAATTCAGTCAAAACTGCAAATGATTCAGCTGCCTTTTCATACAATTTGTTCTGTTGGTATATTTTTGCCAACAAAATTAGATAATACTGATTTTGAGGAGCCAGGGAAACTGCTTTTTCAAGCATCATCATGGCACTCTGAAAATCTCCCCTCACAAGGTGAATATTGGCAATTTCGTAAAGAGAAGAGGAAGAGCAAGGATCCATTTCCAGACATCTGGAAAAAATCTTAATCGCTTCCTCAGTATTTCCAATCGTGCGCTGTTTGACTCCCTCGACAAAGAGATACTGAAACTGTTGCCTCTGATCATCTGTCAGCAAGGAAAGAGCCTTGCTTTCTTCCTCCGGGACAATCGTCTTTGTCGTTTGCTGAGCGACCTTACAAGAAATCACCAGAAAAATGAAGGGTAAGATCACCCAAAATATATATTTACTATTGATCATGTTCTTAGTTTTAAGCATTTTCTAATGCTTTCCTGTATGTCCAAAGCCACCTTCCCCTCTTTCACTATCCTCTAGCTGCGCGACTTCTTCCCAATCCACACGATTGTAGGCTGAAATAATCATTTGTGCAATCCTGTCGCCATTGTTAACAATGAAATCTTCCTGAGATAAATTGATAAGAATGATCTTGATTTCACCTCTGTAATCGGCATCAATTGTTCCTGGGGAATTTAGTACAGTGATTCCCTTGTTAATGGCTAAGCCACTTCGGGGACGAATTTGTGCTTCATAGCCGTCTGGCAATTGAATGAAAAGTCCGGTTGGAACTAATATTCGCTCCAATGACTTAATACACAAAGGTTCAGCCAAATCTGCGCGAAGATCCATCCCCGCAGATTGAACTGTACTATAAAATGGGTTGCTATTTTGTGACTTATTGACAATTTTTACCTTCATTCCAAATGCATCTTATTATAACCTAAACTTAATTACCTGAAATACAGATCTTATCAAAATCCATATTTTGCTGATTATCATTTTTTAATGTACTCAGCCTTACTTTCAATTACAATCGGCTAAGATAAGAAACATATTAATCTGATCAATCAACATGTAACTGCTTTGGTAGCAATCTCTTTAAATCTGATTTTTCGTTGTACCAGATAAAGAGAAGGAAAATTGACAAAAGAAGGGTTCTGTATCCGTAGTTGATTAGGATATTGTTAAAAATAATCATCGTAGCAAGAACATACAATGCTATTGCAACAAAGAAATAAGATCCAATTTTCTTGAGGTCATATTGTACCGGGAAATGCTTTTGCCCATAGTAATACGAAATAAGGGTAATGATCAAAGAGGAAGTAAAGAAACTAATGGCAGAGGCCATGTATCCAATCTTCGGAATGAACAGAATATTGATTATCAGAGTAATCACTCCACCAATGATGGAGAAAATGGCCCCAAAACGGGTTTGATCAGTTAATTTATACCACAAAGATTGTGTATAAAACATTCCCATGAATAGATTCCCCATCAACATCCAGGGAACAATTTTTAATGCTTCGTAATATCCGGCATTTGAAGGCGCAATAAAGTACTTTAGAATATCCATGTAGAAAATAACTCCAATAAAAATTAGCAGACCGAAAATGACAAAATAGTTCATAATGACGCTGTACACTTTCTTGGAAGCTTCATTTTTGTAATGAGAAAACAAAAACGGTTCAAAGGAGAACCTGAACGCCTGAATGAATAAGGTCATTAATATTGCCAGCTTTCCACAAGCAGCATATACTCCAAGTTCGTACATCGGGTCTTTACCACTTTCAATCAATTGCGGAATAAGAATTTTATCAATGTTTAAGGTAACCATACCCGCTATTCCAACCACCAGTATGGGCCATGCATAATTAAGCATGGATTTTAGAACAGTCCTGCTAAACACCATCGTTTTAATCCCCAAATCGGGGAAAAATAGAAAAAGGGTCACCACAGAAGCAATTAAATAGGCTAAAAAAGCATATCCAATTCCAATGTGCGGATTGTACAGGTATTTAAGAAATGAATCCGGATTGCCGGCAAGAATTCTCGGACAAAGCAAAATCCAGAAAAGATTTAATACAAGGTTAATACCAATGTTAACAACCTTAAAAAACGCAAATTTAATTGGTCTTTGTTGTAATCGCAACCTTGCAAAAGGAATTGCGGTAACAGCATCCAGGGCAACAGTAATTCCCATCCAAATAATGTAAATATGCTGATCAGGATAACCCGCCCATCCTGCAATTTCCCTCGAGAAAACTGTTAAAATTAACACAAACAGCAATGAGGTTGACGTTAGGGCTACCATTGAAGTACCGAATATCTCATTGGGTTTATCGCTTTTACTGGCGAACCGGAAATAGGACGTTTCCATTCCATAGGTTAAAAGAACCTGAAAAAAAGCAACATAGGCAAGAAGATTGCTCAATATTCCATATTCACTTTCTGGAAAATTATAGGTGTAAACAGGCGTTAACAATAATAAATTCAAAAACCTGCCAACAATACTTGGCACACCATAAATCATGGTATCTCCGGCCAATTTTTTAAGTGCGCTCAAGTATAAACTATTTAACCATTAAAAAGACAAAGATAATTTAAGAATAGAAAAAGAGCATCACATCATATAAAATGAATTTGCCAATTATAATTTTTAGAGCATCCTGATCAATCCTTGCGAACAGTACAAAATAAGATTCTATTTTTGATGAAAATTTCATCCAATAACTCCATCGTCATGAAGCGGTTGACAATGTCCTTCTTTGCATTAATGTCTGTTTTGATCATATGTATGAATTGTGCCCAGTCAAACAGCCGCTCCAGACGTCCGGTAACCGCCATCAAAATTGAGCCTAAAAAAAAGAGCTTTAAATTGGGTGAGGAGTTTTCTATTAACCTTGAAACAAAATTAAAAGAGGGCTCTCTGGAGAAAATCGATGTTTCTGTGGATGGAAAAATGGTACAATCATTCAAAAATTTGACAAATACATTTATCTATAAAACACTTGATTTCGGAGTTGGCAAGCATTTGGTTAAAATATCAGCAACCAAAACAGATGGGGTATCCGGAGATAATTATGAGGAATTTTTGGTTACTTCTGATACCAGGCCCGTAAAATATTCCTATCAAATCATCTCAGAATTTTCTCATAATAGTGCTCATTTCACTCAGGGATTGGAATTCCATAACAATTTGCTTTATGAAGGCACTGGTCAGGAAGGAACCTCCTCAATTTATCGGTATAACCTTGAAACTGGTAAATCTAAAGAGGAATATAAACTGGACAATCAATATTTTGGGGAGGGTATAACGATACTAAACGATAAGGTTTATCAGTTAACCTATAAAAATAAGATCGGTTTCGTTTATGATTTAAATACCTTTAAATTGCTGAATACCTGGAGTTATAAATCAAGTGAAGGTTGGGGATTAACAAATGATGGTCACTATTTGATCATGAGTGATGGAACGGAAAATATTTATTTCATCAATCCGGATACGTTTAAAGAGGAGCATAAAATTCAGGTGTGTAATGAAGATAATGTTGTCAAAAGTATTAATGAACTGGAATATATTAAAGGCGAAATTTGGGCCAATATCTGGCAGACTGATACAATCGTTATCATTGATCCTAAGACAGGAAAAATCAAGGCAGAAATCAATTTAAAAGGATTATCCGGAACCATCCTTCAAAACGAAAGGGAACCAATAGATGTTTTAAACGGAATTGCATGGAATCCCGTTTCTGATAAAATCTATGTAACAGGAAAATTTTGGCCTAAAATCTTCCAAATAAAACTAATTA
>JBAXED010000066.1:0-20457 GCA_037140615.1 Prolixibacteraceae bacterium | reverse complement strand
TCAGGCTTGTTACACCTTTTCTAATTCTTAAACGTGGGTGCAAAGATACTTAGTTATTCAACCGGGCAATGGCCTATTCTGATTATTTTGATGAAAAATTAAATCAATAGTTAATTATTTGAATTCCACTTATTTACAAAATATATTCGAGGGGTTTATAAAGAAAAAATACAGATAAAGCAGATTTCACGGTAGTTAGGAATTAATTTTTGAGTCGAATATATCAAGAAAGGAAGTCAAAACTGCATTCTTCAATTCGTCCATACCAATAGATAAACCCAACTCTGCTGCCATTGAAGTCACTCCTTTGTCGATCAATCCACAGGGATGGATGTACCGATAATATTCCAAATCTGTGTTTACATTTAGCGCAAATCCATGCATGGTAACATAACGCGAGCTTCTAACTCCTATGGCACAAATCTTACGGGCAGTAGGAAGTCCTGTATCAAGCCATACACCTGTAGCATCCGGATCACGAGAACCCACAATTCCAAACAGAGATATTGCCTTGATAACCGATTCCTCTATACTATATATATATTGTCTCAGTCCCATGCCGAAATTTTCCAGATCAAGGATGGGATAACCAACGAGTTGTCCAGGACCGTGAAAAGTGATATCACCTCCCCTATTCGTATTATAGAAACTTATCTGCTTGTCTGCCAGCTGGCTGCCGCTCAGCAAAAGGTTGTGCGACTCCCCACTCTTTCCTAATGTATAAACCGGAGGATGTTCTACAAACAAAAGATATCCGGGGGTTGTGATCCTCTCACTCTCAGGCAAATGCTGATTCGCAAGTTTTAGCCCGATTATCTCCTTCATCATGGCCTCCTGCTTTTCCCAGGTCACGCCGTATTCGGACAAACCAAGATCGATAAATTGCAGTTTATTCATGGCCATCCTTTTTGATCAGATGCTTTTCCGCGTGGTAAGAGGAGCGAACCAGAGGTGCACTCTCGACTACACTAAACCCACGTACCAGTGCCTCACTTTTGAAAAAAGCAAACTCATCAGGGTGCAGGTATTCCGCAACCTCAAGATGTTTTTTCGTAGGTTGCAAATATTGTCCAATCGTTAAAATCTCACATCCAGCCAACCTCAGGTCGTCCATGCATCGCAAAACCTCCTCCCTGGTCTCTCCTATGCCAACCATAATCCCAGATTTGGATACAACACCAAAAGATTTGATCAATCTGACCACCTCTAGGCTGGTTTTGTATTTTGCCCGGCTTCTTACCAAAGGAGTGAGACGCTCAACTGTTTCGATGTTGTGAGAGATAATTTCAGGTTTTTCTATTGCTATTAACTCAATCAACTCTGCCTTCCCATCAAAATCCGGAATTAATACTTCTATGGTTGTCTCCGGATTAGCCTTTCGGATTTCTCTGATGGTTGTTGCCCAATGGTGGGCTCCTCCATCAGGAAGATCGTCCCTGTCGACAGAAGTTATCACAACATGTTTCAATCCCATCATCTTCACCGATCCTGCAACTTTGACCGGTTCCTCAGAATCAGGCCTTAGGGGTTTCCCCGAAAGGGTAGCACAAAATTTACAAGAGCGTGTGCAAATCTCTCCCAAAATCATAAAAGTGGCTGTTCCTGCGCCCCAACACTCACCCATATTGGGACATCTTCCACTGGAGCAGATGGTATGCAATTGATTGCTTTCTACAATCTGCTTTATGTGCCTATAATTGGACCCGGTTGGAAGTTTAATCTTCAGCCAATCGGGTTTTTGTCGTCTTTCCATACAATGTAATATATAGGGGAGCAAAGATAAACCGAAATAGCCAAGATTTGCTAATCAATAAACAAGATGAGAAGGGGAGACTTGAGACATGAGAGATGAGACATGAGAAGGGAGAGTGCAACTACTGAGAGTGCATATCCATCGAAATTTTTTTACATTTGAGTCATTCAAATACCAACTGCGAATGAACCCTACTTCCGTTTTTAAAAAATTTCCTTCAAATTTCTGGTATGCCAATGCCATGGAACTCTTTGAGCGATGGGCCTGGTATGGGTTTTACATGCTATTTGCACTCTATCTCACTGGCTCCACAGATCAAGGTGGATTAGGTTTTAGCCAGACTCAGAAAGGGTTGATGATGGGAATAGGGACAGCCATCCTTTATTTTTTACCAATTATTACAGGAGCCATTGCAGATCGGATCGGATACCGCAAAACACTCTACATAGCCTATACTCTTTATACTGTAGCCTTTCTGATGATGCCCCTGTTTCACACTTACACAACTGTTTTTATTTTCTACCTCTTTTTAGCCATTGGAGCGGCTCTTTTCAAACCTATCATCTCGGCTACGATCGCAAAAACCACCGACAATGAGTCCTCCTCCATCGGTTTTGGAATCTTTTACATGATGGTCAATATTGGCGCATTTATTGGTCCGTTTGTCACAAGCTTCTTTCGAAAATTTGCCTGGGAATATGTATTTTATGCCTCCGCTGCAGTTATTGCATTCAATTTTGTGCTGTTGATTCTGTTTTTCAAAGAGCCGAATAAGGAAAAAGGAGGTGTACTTCAGCTTGGTATAGCCGATGAACTGAAAAGGATAACAAGGAATATTACAGAGGCTCTTTCCGACTGGAGATTCTTCCTTTTTCTCCTGATTATCGCTGGTTTCTGGACCATGTACTTTCAACTTTTTCTTTCCCTTCCGGTATTTATTGATCAGTGGGGAAACACTGCGCCTGTGTACAATTTTCTACAGGCGCACTGGCCATGGCTTGCCGCGAGGCTGGGCACTCCCGAAGGAACGATTCCGGCAGAATTAATGGTCAATGTTGACGCTGGATTCATCATTATTTTCCAAATTATCGTTTCGTCCATTGCCATGCGATACAAGCCCCTGAAAGTAATGACGACCGGGATTCTAATTGCTTCTGTTGCCATGGGACTTTGCTTTTCTACGCAAAACGGAATGCTGTTGCTCCTCTTTTTAATGCTGTTTTCTTTTGGGGAAATGTCCAGTTCGCCAAAAATCACCGAATACATTGGCCGTATTGCGCCACCAAATAAGACTGCTCTTTACATGGGATGCTCCTTTATCCCGGTAGCTATCGGGGTGTTGTTTGCCGGATTCGTTTCCGGAAATGTTTACCAGTCGATGTCAGATAAGATCTCATTGGCACAGCGAGAGGCTCTTTCTCAAAGTTTCCAGCTGCCTGCCATAAGCGAACATTTTTCTCAAAATGACTACCTTTATGCGGTTGCCGGGAAGATGGGAATGAACAATGGTCAGTTTACCCAATTCTTATGGGATAAATATCATCCTTCAAATATTTGGATGGTGATTACAGGAATTGGCCTGGCAGCGATGGTTTCTCTTTTCCTTTATGACCATTTGGTGAGAAAAAAAGCTGATTAATTTATGTAAATAAGTTGTTCCTTCGAACAAAATACAATGCCACAAAGACACAAAAGCACAAAGTTTCACAAAGTTTTTTGGTCTATCCTGATTGCCTTGCTTTCATACAGCGCATTTGCACAGGAAGGATCCAGGGCTTTTGTATGTGATGAAATATATGATCAAAATGCTGCAGGCAATTTATATGTGGCCATTGACAACTTAAACTTCTTCAAAAACAACGAATACAAGAGTTCATATATTGACGGATATACCTTAGCAGGAATGTGGATCCGTCCAAAATTGCTCTATTATCCTGATAAGAAATTACGGTTGGAGATTGGCGGGGAAGTGTTAGCTTATAGCGGTCGGGATGACTACAAATTGTATCCCTGGTTTTCCGTACTCTATAAACCTGCCAAAAATCTAGCCTTTCGAATGGGGAATCTGAACCAGGACCAGAATCATGGATTAGCCGAACCGGTGATGGACAGTGAGCATTATTTTAGAGATAGGCCCGAATTTGGTATTCAAGGCAAATACAACAACAAAAGAATCATTGCCGATTTATGGATCGACTGGCAAAAAGTAATTATCAAGGGTGATCCATACAAAGAAAGATTTGTTTTTGGGACAGTCACGGATCTCACTTTATTCAGAAATGACCAACGAAAACTCTCCTTGCCAATATCTTTCAATGGACTGCATGAAGGAGGTGAAATTGACGATGCCCCGGGTCCGGCACAAACTCACATTGTTGTTTCGGAAGGGTTGAAATATGAATACAAAACGGGGGGAACTCTCATTAAATCAGGGGTTCTTCAAGGTTACTTTCTGCAATCTACCTATCCGCTTCATGAAACCACACTTCCCGGAAGAAGTGGAATTGCCTTTTTCATTCAAACTGCAATGAACACTGATTATGGCACCTTTTTATCCGGCTATTGGTATGGGAACCGCTTTTTCACCCCTTTGGGCATGCCCCTTTACCAAAACGGAGCCATCGCACAAGAAGGCTCCTTAGACAAAATTCACATGTTGGTTTTCTCCTACCGCTACGATCGAAAAATCTTTAATCAGAGTAAATTCGGCTTTACCAGTGATATGTTTTATAACCCTTCCCTAAATAAGTTATCCAACAGCGCTGCACTATATTTAATGGTCAATCTTTCCTTTTTGTGCAGGAAAATCAGCAATTGATACAATCCTTATCTGATTTCTTCTTTAACTCCTGATATTGTACTACTTATTTTTACCAAGAAGTTGTTGTATTCAAAAAATAAGCTACTTTTGCAGTCCCGATTTTATCCTAATTTGTCGTTGTACGGATTTGAGGCGGTATCAACCTTAGCAAAATTTATCGATTAGTGGAATTCGGTAAACTGATACAGCGCTTATTCGACAGGTGAACCGACAAAAAATGGATTGTATCACATTTTAAACTGAATCGAAAGTGGACTCTTTAAGTTACAAAACCGTATCGCTCAACAAAGCAACGGTACAAAAAGAATGGGTAGTGGTAGATGCCACAGACCAGATCCTGGGTAGATTGTCAAGTAAGATTGCATTGGTACTCAGAGGCAAACACAAACCAGGTTATACTCCTCACGTGGATTGCGGTGACAATGTTATTGTTATCAACGCAGAGAAAGTTCGTTTGACCGGGAACAAGATGAAAGGTAAAGTTTACATTCGCCACACGGGTTATCCGGGCGGTCAGCGTTTTACGACTGCTGAAGAACTTATGGCCAAACATCCTGCCCGCATGGTCGAAAAAGCCGTTAAAGGTATGTTGCCGAAGAATAGTCTTGGAGCCAAGCTGTTCACCAATTTGCATGTTTATGTTGGTGCTGAGCATGATAACATCGCGCAGCAGCCAAAAGTTATTAACCTTGACAATATTAGATAAGTATCATGGAAGTTATTAACGCCCTTGGCAGAAGAAAAACTGCTGTTGCCCGTGTATATCTTACTGAAGGCAAAGGAAATATTACCATCAACAAAAGAGAATTAAACGAGTACTTCCCGATAGGAACATTGCAATATGTTGTTCAGCAACCATTGTTCCTTTGTGAAGTTGCCGGCCAATATGACATCAAAGTCAATCTTGACGGTGGAGGTCTGACTGGTCAGGCTGAAGCACTTCGTTTGGGCATTTCTCGTGCACTGCTAAAAATCAGTGCCGATTATCGTCCAAAACTGAAAGCTGCCGGATTTTTAACACGTGATCCCCGCGAGGTTGAACGTAAGAAACCAGGTCAGCCAAAAGCACGCAAGAGATTCCAATTCTCTAAACGTTAATCGATTAAAGTACATTTTATTTTTAATAACAGGTTTAGCATCTAAATTTTCCGGACTCCGATTTTGGACTACCGGAAGATTGACTGAACAGAACGTAAACAAATTATTATGCCAAGAACAGATTTTAAACAGTTGCTGGATGCAGGCGTTCATTTTGGGCACCTAAAACGCAAATGGAATCCAAGCATGGCTCCCTACATCTTCATGGAGAAGAATGGGATCCACATCATCGACCTGCAAAAAACAATTGTAAAAATTGACGAAGCCGCCGATGCCCTCAAATCAATTGCACGTTCAGGCCGTAAGGTCATGTTCGTTGCCACAAAAAAGCAGGCTAAAACAATTGTAGCCGAAAAAGTATCGGCTGTAAATATGCCTTATGTAGTTGAGCGCTGGCCAGGTGGTATGCTCACCAACTTCCCAACGATCCGTAAGGCCGTAAAGAAGATGTCGACCATCGACAAAATGATCAAGGATTCAAGCTGGGACAATCTTTCCAAGCGCGAAAAACTTCAGATCTCCCGTCAAAGAGCCAAACTGGAAAAAATCCTGGGTTCAATCGTTGATTTAACTCGTTTGCCAGCAGCACTCTTTATCATTGATGTGATGAAAGAGAAAATCGCTGTTCGCGAAGCCCAACGTCTGAGCATCCCAATTTTTGGGATGGTCGATACAAATTCAGACCCAAATGGCATTGATTTCGTGATTCCAGCCAATGATGATGCTTCACAATCCATCGATCTGATCGTTGGTATCATGTGTGATGCAATCAAAGATGGTCTTTCAGATCGCAAAGTTGAGCGTGACGGAGAAGAAAAAGACGAAAAGCCTCTTTCAACCCTCAAAAAAGGTCGTAAAGCTGTAGCCAAAATTATCGTTGAAGACGATGAAGAGGTAGAAGTAGACGACAAGGAGGAAATCCTGGAAGAAGAGCTCGAAGCCATTCTTGATGACGAAGATCTTGCTGAAGAAGACGAAGAAGAAGACCTTACTGAAGAGGTAAAGTAATTATTAAAATTCCAAATATTTATTCTGAAATGGAAATTAGTACTGCTGATGTAGTAAAATTGCGCAAAGCAACCGGTGCAGGAATGATGGATTGCAAAAATGCTTTGACTGATGCTGAAGGCAATTTTGATCGCGCTGTAGAAATTATCCGCGAAAAAGGCAAATTGGTTGCAAGCAAGCGTGCCGACAGAGAATCATCAGAAGGTGTTGTTTTGGCAAAAGTATCTGCCGACCACAGTTTTGGTGCAGTCATCTCTTTGAACTGCGAAACAGATTTCGTAGCTAAAAATGAAAATTTTGTCGCACTGACCCATAAAATTCTTGATCAGGCACTTTCAAACAAAAGCAACAGTCTGGATGCAGTTAAGGCACTTGTTCTCGATGGCAGAACCATTGGCGAACAAGTAACGGAACAAACCGGCATCATCGGAGAAAAAATTGAATTACCTTTCTATGAGAGTATTTCTGCAGTGTTTGTGGTTCCTTACATTCATCCCGGGAATAAACTTGCTACACTTGTTGGTTTTAACAAGGTTGTTGATGTTCAAGTTGGAAAAGACATCGCCATGCAGATAGCTGCCATGAGCCCTGTCGCCATAGACAACAACGATGTTGCTCCGGAAATTGTTGAACAGGAATTGAAGATTGCCAAAGAAAAATTCCGCCTGGAAGGCAAACCTGAAAATATGTTGGACAAAATCGCACAGGGTGCATTAAACAAATTTTTCAAGGAAAGTACATTATTAAATCAGGACTTTGTAAAAGACAACAAGGTAACGATCCGTCAATATCTTGGCAACGTTGACAAAGACCTAAAAGTAACTGAGATCAAACGTTTTACATTAAATATTTGATCTAAGTATTCCCCCTGATATTAAAGCCTCCTCACGGAGGCTTTTTTTTTCAACCCTACTCCTGAAGGTCTGAATAGGGTTTGTTATCAATTTATTTTAATATAAATTTGTAATGTAATATAGCAGATATGATAAAATACAACAGGGTTCTATTAAAGCTTTCCGGCGAGTCCCTTCTTGGGAAACTTCAGCACGGAATCGATCAGGAAGTACTTGCTGACTATGCCCTTCAGATTAAGGAAATCATTTCAATTGGGATAGAAGTTGGCATTGTCATTGGTGGTGGCAATATCTTCAGGGGTTTGAGCGGAACAGCCAAAGGATTTGACCGTTGTAAAGGTGACCAAATGGGGATGCTGGCAACCGTCGTAAACAGTTTGGCACTTGCCTCTGCACTGGAATCTCTGCAAATAAAAGCAAGGGTATTATCCGCGATAGCGATGCAACCCATTGGTGAATTTTACACCAAGGAGCTGGCTATCAAAGCCCTTGAGAAAGGCGAAGTTGCTATCTTTGCTGCGGGCACAGGTAATCCGTTTTTCACCACAGATACAGCGGCCTCCCTTCGTGCTATAGAGGTTGGAGCCGATGTCATGCTAAAAGGGACCAGAGTTGATGGAATTTATACAGCCGATCCTGAAAAAAATCCAACTGCAACGAAGTTTGAAAAAATCACATTTGATGAGATTTATTCCAGAGGTTTGCGCATCATGGATCTGACTGCAACCACATTATGCAAAGAAAACAACCTGCCTATTATCGTTTTCAACATGGATAAAAAGGGCAATTTGTTGAAAGTGGTTCATGGAGAACCAATCGGCACTTTTGTCTACAATGATTAGCTTCCTGATTTTTTCTCTATAAAGTTGTAAATCTGCGAAATATGAACGAAGAAATTCAAATGTTAATAGATGAAACCATCGAAAGGATGGAGCACGCATTAACTCATCTTGATCATGAACTGGCACATATCCGGGCAGGGAAAGCCTCTCCGAGAATGATTGAAGGCGTTTTGGTTGATTATTACGGTTCCATGACCCCACTTCCTCAGGTAGCCAACATCAGTACTCCGGATGCAAGGACTATTGCAATTCAGCCGTGGGAAAAAAAGATGATTCATACGATTGAACGAGCCATTATAAACTCTAATCTGGGATTTAATCCTGAGAACAATGGCGAGATTATTCGCATCAACGTACCGGTTCCAACTGAAGAGCGCCGTAGAAATCTTGTTAAAGATGCCCACAAAGAGAGCGAAACGGCAAAAGTCAGCGTCAGATCGGCCCGTAAAGACGGGAATGACTTTTTGAAAAAACTACTTAAGGATAAAGAAATTTCGGAGGATGAAGAGAAAATCGCCGTAGAGAAGATTCAGGATCTCACTGACAGCTACACCAAAAAAATTGATGCTATGCTTCAGGCAAAAGAGAAAGAGATTCTTACCATATGATGGTCTTTCCACCAAAGTAAAAAATGTCTGAGAGACGCCTTACCCGGCGTCTCTATTGTTTTCTGATCAGCAACCAAATATCACTGTATTTAGGGAATGTTCCCCTTACCTCAGCAATTTTTGCTCTGGCAGCAGATTCTTGTTCGTAGCTATTGCCACATACCCGGTACATACCACTTTCGTTCATCAAAATGACTGGACTGAAATTCTCAGATTTGAGGGTTTCTTTCAATCTTTTGGCATTTTCCAAAACCGAAAAACTGCCCATAATGACAAAAAATCTATTTGAACCATAATTAGCGGTCTCACCTGAGGCTGTCGAGAAGCGTTCCTCTTTTGAAACCACAGATGCAGGTTTAACAACCTTGGCTGGAGCAGCAGGTGAAGCAACAGTTTCCTGAGCCACCGGGACAGGTTTTGGAGCTATTTTTTGGGTTTTACATCCTGCTAATGCAACGACCAGAAGTATGAGCAATAGATTTAGATTCTTCATATTATTACAAATTAATTTATTTTCAATAGACTTCAGATTGTTTATAATTTGATGTTTGCAACCAAAAGTTCCCTACGGCTAAATTAATATTTTTTTGCAAAAGAGAGATAGAATTACCTTCAGATTTCGAAGTCATTCCAATTCTAAAAAAAACAGATGTTGATCTTTTACTTAACATAGAGATTTTTAATATATTTACATTCATTGATTGTTATCATCAAACTTTAATAAGTTCTTGTTTAGATTGAGCCCTGAACCCTTTTAATTCTGACATCTATGCAAAGAAAGACAGATCCATTGATTTTTATAGTGGAGGATAATCCGGTTTATAATAAACTGGTTATCAACTATTTACAGTCAAAGAAATTCAATCGCATTGAAAGTTTTTTAAGTGGCGAAGAATGTTTAAAGAGAATTGGTGAGAAGCCTGACATAATTATTCAGGATTATCTGCTTGAAGGAATAGATGGTATTGGGGTATTGAAACATGTTAAAAAGCAGCTTCCCCATACCGAATTTATTTTCCTTTCCGGGCAAGATAGTGTTGATGTAGCTGTCAATACGTTAAAACTTGGAGCTTTCGATTATATTGTCAAAGATCAAATGGCTCTGAAAAAACTGACAGATAAAATCAACAAAATATTATCAATACAGACTTTAGTGAAAAGTAATAAAAGGTACAAAATGGGTATTATCCTTTTCTTTGTAACACTGGCAGCAATTATTTTTATACTGATATGTTTATATTTAATCGACCCTTCTAAGTTTCCCTTCTTTAGGCATTAATATAAGATCTGCATCAGGTAGCCGCTGGAATTAGCGGCTATTTTTTTGTTCCTTGGTGAATGGATGCAGGATTCAATATTTCTTTATATTCCTTGTTTTTTGCAAGAACCAATTTGGCATTATCCAAATCTGTGTCTTCTCTGAAAGAGGCTATTACTGCACCTTTCTGATAGTAATACCTGGTTACGATCTCATCAGACAGGACACTGCAAACCTCTTTCCTGAATTTTTTCAGATCTGCCTCCACGTTTATCGTTAACTTTTTTTCCAAAGCTTGAAATTCTGCTTTGGTATCTTCGTATGATCTTTCCTTTTTGGCTGTCTCAATCAATCCCTTCAATACTTGCTCACTTCTGGATTCGTAGGAAAATTTTTTGGTCCCAAGAAACTGGTGAAAGTCCTCAAAAATCTGATCATCGATTTCAAATCGCTCTGGCGGTGCAATGGATGCATGTGTCGCTGCGAATCGGGTGGCGTAATCAAAAATAATATTCTCCTGAATAAGTTTAAAGGCCAGATCGCAAAGAGTATCCTGATCCAATTTAACATCCGGAGCTATCCCACCGCCATCATAAACTTTACGACCATTCTTCGTGGTAAATTGATGAATCAAGGAATCAGGGATGTTGCCAACACTGCCATCTTTGTTCCTATGAGCATAATCAAGTGCCTGGATGCATCGACCACTAGGAATATAGTATTTGGCCGTAGTAACCTTAAGTTTGGTGTTGTAGCTTAAGTCCCTCGTTGTTTGAACTAGACCTTTGCCAAATGTTCTTTTTCCCATAATAACAGCACGATCCAGATCCTGTAAGGAACCGGCAACAATTTCAGAGGCGGAGGCTGAACCTCTGTTAACCAGAATCACCAACGGCATAATTGTGTCAATAGGCTGTTCTGTGGCACGGTATGTTTTGTCCCATTGGGCAACTTTCCCTTTTGTACTTACCACCTCTTCGCCATGCTTAACAAATAGGTTGACCATTTTGACTGCTTCTCCCAACAATCCACCCGGATTAGAGCGCAGGTCAATAATCATGCTTGTCGCACCTTTTTTATCCCTCAGCTCTACAAATGAATCTTTGATGCGATCTGCGCAGCCATCGGTGAAACTGGAAAGGCGTATATACCCTGTTTTTGAATCGAGCATTCCATAGTAAGTAACCGGATCAATTTTTATCTCTTCTCTAACCAGGTCCACATCAAAGGTTTTTTTAGTTTCGGGACGAAGCATCTTCAACTTTAGCAGCTTTTTTGCAGGCCCTTTTAATCCGGCAGATACCTCCTCCACCGTTGATTTGCTTACTGATTTACCATCCAATTCTATGAAAACATCGCCCGCCTTTAATCCGGCCTTTTGCGCAGGAAATCCCTCATAGGGTTCTGCTACCATAATCTTATCCCCTCTTTTACTGATCAATGCACCTATACCACCGTACTCTCCAGTAGTCATAAATTTGAAGTCATCCATTTCCGATTCAGGGATATACGTCGTATAAGGATCAAGAGACTCCAACATGTCATCGATCCCTGTCTTAATGAGTTTCTCTGGCTTAACTTCTTCTACATAAAAAAGATTAAGCTCACGAAAAAGGGTATAGAAAATATCGAGATTTTTAGAGATCTCGAAATTTTTCTGGTCAGTTTTGAACCCCCAGAACGACAATCCCATGATAACTGCTAGCGATAAAGCCAGAGCGGCTTTCAGAATCCGGTTCGTCTTCATATATTGGTATGTATTATGTTATAATTGATTGTTCTAAAGATGGCAAAGGTAATAAAAGCTCTTAGATTCATTCTAATCAGTGAAAATTTCTACAATTTGTCTACTTTTGAAAATAAAATCTACGTATTGGAAAAAGGATTGGTTATACGTTCAACAGGGAGCTGGTATACTGTCAGGAACGATGATGGGGAAACCATCGACTGTCGTATCAAAGGGAAATTGCGTATGAAAGGTGTCCGTACTACCAACCCAATTTCTGTAGGTGACCGTATAAAATATCAGATTCAGGAAGACGAAACTACCCCGAGTGGCAGATGTGGCGTAATATACGAGATAGAACCAAGGAAAAACTACATCATTCGAAAATCCTCAAATTTGTCGAAAGAGAGCCAGATCATTGCCGCTAATGTTGATCAGCTCTTTCTGATCGTCACGGTTAATTATCCCGTTACCCTGACTGGTTTTATAGATCGTTACCTCATTTCTGCAGAAGCATACAGAATTCCTGCCGGGATTGTTTTCAACAAAATTGACCTATATACTGAGGCTGATCTTACCCGGCTGGAAGAGCTAATCTACATTTATGAAGGCATCGGATACCGGTGTTTCAGGGTTTCTGCCAAAACCGGCTTAAATATCTCTCAACTTCAGGAGCAACTTCAGGGGAAAATGACCCTTTTTTCGGGTCATTCAGGAGTAGGAAAATCTTCTTTACTGAATTGTCTAAACCCTTCACTTCAACTTAAAACCAACGAAATATCTGATCACCACCAGCAAGGAAAGCACACCACAACTTTTGCCGAAATGCACATCCTATCGGATGATAGCTACCTGATTGACACACCCGGGATACGGGGTTTTGGTGTTATCGACATGGAAAAAACTGAGATTTCACATTATTTCCCTGAAATGTTCAGGTTGCTTGACCAATGTCGCTTTTTCAATTGTACCCATATGCATGAGCCTGGCTGCGCAGTTAAGGAAGCAGTTGGCTTAGGTAGCGTCTCCAGCTCAAGATATGAATCATATCGCTCTCTCATGGAGGAGGACAATGCGAGGTATAGGGCGGCGTTTTAGGAAAGACGGGGAGACTGGGGGGCTGGAGACTATGAGAAATGAGACATGAGAGATGAGACATGAGACATGAGACATGAGAAAATTTTGAGGGATAACAATCTTATCATTAACATATTAGCATATTTAGCATGAACAACCCTGAACCTCATATCCTGATCATCTTCGGTGCATCGGGCGACCTGACCAAAAGAAAGCTTATTCCTGCCTTATTTGAGTTATTCGAACAAAAACTTTTACCTGAAAAATTTGCTGTCTTAGGCGTTTCCAGGACTGAACTCTCTGATCAGGAATTCAGACAGAAAATGAGGGAGTTTTTACCAAGTACTTCAAAAAACGGAGCTCAATTATCTCTTTTTCTTGACTTGCTTTTTTACCAAGCGCTTGAAACTTCATATGCCGATGATTACCTTAAGCTAAAAAAGCGGTTGGAATCACTTGTGGAAACTTTGGCAATTCCAGCTAATTTTATCTTTTACCTTTCTACTCCTCCACAGCTATATGCGGTAATACCGCAAATCTTAGCAGAAACAGGACTCAACGATGTTTCTCAAGGATTTAGAAGGGTCATCATTGAAAAGCCTTTCGGAACTGATCTTTCTTCTGCAAGGGAACTCAACAAAAAATTGCTATCGTATTATACAGAGGATCAATTGTATAGAATTGATCACTATCTCGGAAAAGAGACCGTTCAGAATATGTTGGTTACTCGTTTCTCAAACGGGATTTTCGAACCCATCTGGAACCATAATTTTATTCACCATGTTGAAATTACTTCATCTGAAACTTTGGGAGTAGAGGATCGCGGAGGATATTACGATCATTCTGGTGCTTTGCGCGACATGGTTCAGAACCACCTGATGCAGCTCGTCGGACTGATTGCCATGGAGCCTCCGGTAGTGATTGAGGCTAACGCCATACGAAACGAAATGCTAAAAGTGTTTCAATCGATGCGCCCAATAAGGGAAGCTGATGTTGCCAGCCAGGTTTTTCGGGGGCAATATACACCGTCCCACATAAATAATGAGCTTGTCAAAGGTTACCGTGAGGAAAAAGGTGTTGATCCACAATCCAAGACTGAAACTTTCGTCGCCATTAAATTTTTCATCGACAATTTTCGCTGGGCAGGAGTGCCATTTTATATCCGTACCGGGAAAAAACTACCCACAAGGGTGACTGAAGTAGTCATCTATTTTAAAACTACACCTCACCATCTTTTTGTTTATCAGTCAGACAGTGAGCCGGTCAACAATCAGTTGGTACTGCGTATTCAACCGGATGAAGGCATTTTGTTAAAATTGGGAATGAAAGTCCCCGGAGCTGGTTTCCGCGTTCAGACTATGAACATGGATTTCCACTACAATGAACTCTTCAACACTTATCTTCCTTCTGCATACAGCAGGTTATTGCTGGATTGTATGCATGGCGATGCCACGCTATATTCGCGCAGCGATGCTGTCGAAAAGGCATGGGAATATGTACAACCCATTTTGAATGCCTGGCAAAACAATCCTGACATCCCTGTATATGGCTATCCTGCCGGGACCTGGGGACCTGAATCAGTGGATAATCTTGTTGAAGATAGCATCTGGCGTAAGCCATGTAAAAATCTTGCGCATGATGGGGAGTATTGTGAGTTATGAGCGGGTAGTTGAGAGTTGAGAACTGAGAGTGGAGAGTGGAGAGAGGAAAGTTGAAAGATATGTGTTATGACAGGGACTTTGGGAATTTACAAGAATACGGAAGAATTGGCAGACAGGGTTGCAGACCAATTGATGGAATGGATGGAACAATCCGCAGGTGAGCGATTTGATATGGCCCTTTCGGGAGGATCATCGCCCAACTTATTGTTTGCAACTCTGGCTTCAAAATATAGTCATTCAGAACTTTGGAACAAGACACATATCTGGTGGGTGGATGAACGGATGGTTGCACCGGATGATCCTGAGAGCAATTATGGAACCTCAAATTTTTTCCTCTTTTCAAAGATCAATATTCCGAAACAAAATATCCATCGTATCTGCGGAGAGAATAATCCAGTACAAGAAGCTGAAAATTATTCCCGGCAAATAAGGCAAGCTCTGGGTTCTTATCAGGGATGGCCCAGATTCGATCTGGTATTTTTGGGTCTGGGGGATGATGGACATACAGCCTCAATTTTTCCCAACAGGCTGGAATTGTTTAATTCTGCCAATGTTTGTGAAGTAGCCTACCATCCGGTTACATCTCAGCCCAGGGTTACCCTGACAGGAGAAGTGATCAACAGAGCTTCAAAAATCTGCTTTCTTGTCACAGGAGTAAACAAATCTGAGCGCCTCTCCGAGATTTGGCTAGGCAAAGAAATAGGAAAACGATTACCCGCATTCTACATTAAACCTGTTAATGGTGAATTGTTTTGGTTTACAGATACTAAAGCTGCCCAATACCTAAGCGATCTCTAAAAACAATTTATTATCAGGTAAATTAAATCTACTTTTGCACTTTCCTAAAGATAGGTATAAACACATTTTAGAATTGGAAAGCGTTTTCAGATGAACATAATATCACACTATGCCAACAAATAGAAAAGCCGGACATCTTATCATGTTTGCGGTGACGCTAATTTTTGGTATCAACATACCGCTTTCAAAATCACTTCTTCCACTTTGGATCTCTCCGGAGGGCCTTACTTTGTCAAGGATTCTTTTCGGGGCAGCAATATTCTGGATTGCCTCAATATTCATCCCTCATGAAAAGGTAAGGCTAAAAGAGCATCGCTTTTTTTTCATTGGGGCCTTGGTGGGAGTGGTTTTTAACCAGGGGCTTTTCATTACCGGATTGAACATGACCTCCCCAATCGATGCCTCTATCATTATTACAAGTGGCCCTCTCTTTGCAATGATCTTTGCAGCAATCCTGCTAAAAGAGCCTATTTCCCTTTTAAAAATCATGGGTGTATTGGTTGGTGCCTCAGGGGCTATTCTATTGGTTTACACAGGTCATCACGCTTCAACGGCACATACCAGCAATCTTACAGGTAATTTGATGGTATTCGGCAGCGCAGTTATATACGCCTTTTACCTGGTTTTTACCAAGCCCCTGACCCTTCGATATTCTCCTGTTACACTGATGAAATGGATGTTTTTGTATGCCTCAATTTTAGTTACCCCCTTTTACTACAGACATATTTTATCGGCACCAGTTTATGTTCATCCAGAGAAAATAGCAGTGCTTCAGATGGTTTATACCTTATGCTTCGCAACGTTTCTGGCCTATCTCCTGATCCCGATGGCCCAGCAACGCATCCGTCCGACAACCATCAGCATGTACAATAACTTTCAGCCTTTGATTGCTTCTATTGTTGCAGTATCTGTTGGAATGGATCATTTCAGTGTCGTCAAAGGACTATCTGCCATTCTCATTTTTTCAGGAGTTTACCTGGTTACCAGAAGCAAGGCCAGACCAGAGAACCTGAAAGGCGTGTTGGATGAATGGGAAGCGGAGGAGGAAGAGAGTAGCGGTGAAACGGGAAACGGAGATAAATTGAAAGGACTAGAAGCCAAGGGGTAAGGCGATTGGTAAAAGAAAGAAACGGTGAAACGGGAAACGGTGAAATGAGTAGGCGAAGGTGCGAGGGGGCGAGGCAGCGATCGCGTAATCATATTGGTGTATGGTGAAGGGGCTAAACTCCATTATTTTAAAAAAAATGAACAAACCCCCATTTTTTATGCTATTTGTAAATAAAATTGCTATTTTTGCGACAGAATATAAGAATAATACAATGATTTCGAACAGTGCAATTTACTTTTGGTTTTATTATCCAGTCTTTCAACAGGAGATCGGCGAGTAAGGCATTGTTTTAAGAAACGATAACATACAAAGAGGTCTCCAGGTTGGAGGCCTCTTTTCATTTAGACATGAGACATGAGAAAATTTAGATCAGAACGTAAACTTTAGGCACTTTAGTTCACTTTAGTCATTTTAGGCACTTCTTTATGAAACTAACGGTAATAGGATTAGGATTGATAGGCGGATCGATGGCGATCGACCTGAGAAAAAGTCGCTTTGCAACCGAAATAATCGGGGTCGACAACCGTCCGGAGCATGCTGCTGAGGCAGAAAAACTGGGTATTGTAGACAGAATCTGTGATTTCGAAACAGGCGTCAAAAAAGCAGATCTGGTTTTGCTTGCCCTTCCTGTTGATCAGATTTTAGCTTTGCTTCCAAAAGTGCTCGATTTGATTTCACCCTCTTCAACGGTAGCAGATGTTGGATCGGCCAAAAGACAAATTGTAGATTGCATCGCCAATCACCCATTAAGAGGAAATTTTGTGGCCACTCACCCGATGGCAGGAACGGAAAATAGCGGTCCGGCGGCAGCCATACCAAAACTATTTGCCGGGAAACTTACCATTCTTTGTGACCACGAGCAATCGCGTCCTCAACATCTGGCACTTGTCGAAAAGATGTACCAGTCACTTGGCATGTCGACAGCCTACATGAGCAGTGATGAGCAAGATCATACAACAGCTTTTGTTTCGCACCTTCCCCATGCTGCGGCTTTTGCATTGGCAAATGCTGTGCTTGCGAAGGAGGAACGCAACATTATTTTCGATCTGGCATCAGGAGGATTTCAATCCACCGTTAGGTTGGCAAAAAGTTCGCCGGAAATGTGGGCTCCAATCTTCCGTCAAAACCGCGACTATGTTGTGGAGGCAGTAAATGCTTACATTCATCACTTAAAAGATTTCAGGGAAGCCTTGATAAATGACAACGAAGAGCAATTGTTCCAACTTATCCTTGAGGCCAACAAAATCCGCACTGTTTTAACCGCTGAAAGTACCACGATGACAAAAAATGAAGAGACAATCGTAAAATTATACACCAAAAAATAAACTCAAAATGGTAGCAAATTTAAAAGTAATGCCCATCAGCCACTGGTTGCCGAAGATCGACAATCCTTTACTGATTAGTGGTCCATGTAGCCTGGAATCTGAAGAACAGGCACTTTCTACAGCTCGTGAACTTGCCAAAGACAAGCGTGTTTTCATATACCGTGGAGGTATTTGGAAACCACGTACACGACCAGGAATGTTTGAAGGAGTAGGCTCTATTGGTCTGGAATGGCTGAAATTGGTCAAGCAGGAGACCGGATTAATGACAGGGACTGAAGTAGCCAATGCTCAGCACGTTGAAGAGTGTCTCAAAGCAGGCGTCGATGTGATGTGGATTGGTGCCCGCTCGACCGCATCACCTTTTGTTGTCCAGGAAATTGCGGATGTGCTGAAAGGAACTGACCAGATTATCATGGTAAAAAATCCGGTCAATCCGGATGTTCAATTGTGGATAGGCGCTTTGGAGCGTCTCAATCAGGCAGGCTTGAAGAATTTGGTGGCTATCCACCGTGGATTTACTCCTTTCAGCGAAACAAAATACCGCAATTTTCCAAATTGGAAAACGGTTATCGAGTTGAAAAGTCTCCTTCCAAATTTGCCAATCATCTGCGATCCCAGCCATATTTCCGGTAAGAGGGAGTACCTCTATGAAATTTCACAGAAGGCTTTTGACATCGGACTCGACGGACTGATGATTGAATCGCATATCGACCCTTCCTGCGCGCTGAGTGACAAGGATCAGCAGGTTACACCAGCAGAACTGGCTAAAATTCTGGACAAGCTTGTGATCAGGTATGCCAACTCAGAAGATCCGCAATTTGAAAATAAACTTGAGAATTTGCGTGCACGCATCGACTCAATTGACCATGAAATAATGGAGGTACTTGCTCAGCGGATGGGTATTGTCAAACAGATTGGTCAATACAAAAAGGAGAACAAGGTGACTGCCCTTCAGATCAACCGTTGGGCTCAGATTTTGGAAGACAGAAGTAATCTTGCCGAAAAACTCAGTCTGGATGATGCTTTTATCAAAGCATTGTTCCAATTGATTCACGAGGATTCGGTGAGGCAGCAATCAGAGATCATGGACAATGATTGAAGAGAGACGGGGGGAAGAAAGACTAGGGAACTGGGAGAAGGACCGTATGAAACGGTGAAGACGGACTGGGGGACTTGGAGACTGGGAGACGGGGCGAGTGGTTAAAGTGGAAATAGTGAAAGATGAATGATTGACCTAAGTTGGATTATTTATCTTTCAGCTCTCTTACAATCTTTTCAAGGGCCTTCGTTGTAGCTGGTTCAACTTTCGAGAAAGGGAGTTCTTCTTTGGCGATGTATATCATCATCAGGGCAATATGCTTATCTGACTCGTTGAGTGCAGTATTAAAGGTCGACTTGTGAATCCGGTACGATTCGCGCATCAAACGCTTCATGCGGTTGCGGTCGACAGCCCGTTTAAACAATTTTTTGGGAACGGAGAAACCTGCCTGTGCAGGTACTTCAAATGGAAAATCACTAAAGATTTTCCATACAATTCTGAGCGGATAAGACAAAAAGCTGTTTCCAGAGAGAAACAATTCCCCCATCAATTTCTGACTGCATAACTTTTCCTCTTTTCGAAAAGTAAGGGAAACTAATTCTGCCAAATTCCTACTTGTGGTTTTTGTTGAAATCCGATATGTATTTGTCCAGTGCTGATGTCATGGAGGGTGTCTCGGGAAGCGGCGCCTCTATATCTACATTCAAGTTTGCGTCCCTGACTGCTTTTGCAGTAGCGTACCCAAAAGTCGCAATTTTTGTTTCGTTCTGTTTAAAATCGGGGAAATTAAAAAACAAGGATTTGATGTCGGATGGACTAAAGAAGACCAGTACATCATAATTAACATCCTTTAAATCAGACAAGTCACTACACACTGTTCTATACATGACTGCTGCTTTGAAAGACAGTCCGGCAGAAGTCAGCTTCTCCGGCACTTCATCTTTGTGCATATCTGAAAGAGGAATCAAAAAACTTTCCTCTTTGTGCTTCATCAACACCTCCAGCAATTCTGAGAACTTTCCGGGGGCATAGAATATTTTACGCTTTCTGTAAACAATGTACTTCTGCAAATAATGAGCTGTCGCTTCCGAAATGCAAAAATATTTCATTGTGTCGGGAATGACTACTCTCATCTCTTGCGACATGCGAAAGAAATGATCAATAGCGGTGCGACTGTTAAAAATCACGCCTGAAAAATCCAGAATATTGATCCGTTCTTTTCTAAAATCTTTCGCTGAAACCCCCTCAACATGAATGAAAGGACGAAAATCGATCTTTAAATTGTTCTTTACGGCCAGATCATTGTAAGGCGAATTTTGAAAATTCGGCTCTGGCTGAGTAACTAATATTTTCTTGATTTTCAACTCTTTACTATATTAATATTTTAATTACTCTTCAACTTCATGCTCCTGTAGCCAATTTGACCACCAAAAGTATTGGAAGAATTTCAAGGGCACAAAGGTACAAAATCAAATAGAATA
>JBAXED010000065.1:0-20674 GCA_037140615.1 Prolixibacteraceae bacterium | reverse complement strand
ATGCTGAAAGCCTGGAAAAATGGCGAGATAAAATTTTCCTTCAGCGAGGATGTCCTCTCCTGGGAAATTCCTTTGAAGGTTGAGATAAAGAAGTCGGTTTTTGTGGTGGCATTTAATCGCCCATTTGGGGATATCGCGGAAGCAAATGGGGAGATAAAATTGAAGTTCAAAACTAAATTGTCCGTCAATCCTGATTGGACCATTAAAACAGCCACGACCTCCGACGATTACGAGTGGACAAAGAAGCCCACTGTTAAAATCGCCGGATTTACTATTCCGGTTACGCCCATCGCTTTCATCTTGCTAAAGACCAATCTAAACGGCTATTCACAGAAGATTGACCAGACCATCGCCAGCAATTTCAATTTTAAGGAATATGCAGGGAAAGGGTGGCAAATGATGTTTGAGCCATTCAAAATTCCCGGCAATTACAATGCCTGGATTGCCATGACACCTTATTCCATCTCCCTCCTGCCACTAAAAGCAGCCAATGGAAGCATCCGCTTTGGCGCTGTCGTAAAGGCCGATATTGAATGTTCGCTGGACAAGCAACCTCCAAGCCAAAAAGTTACTCCATTGCCTAATCTGCTCCCACAGGAATTGCCTGCCGATACTTTTCGCATCAACCTGTTGACGGATATACCCTATTCAACTATTGAGCGGTTAACTTACGAGGAGTTGCGCGATTCCTCTTATGCCTTCGGAAACAAGCGACTTATTTTCGAATCCTTCAAGGTGTATGGTTCGGAAGGGAAAGTGGCCATCGAAACCAAAGTGAAAGGAAGTATTAAGGGAACCATGTACTTTACGGGGATTCCTTATTTTAATGCAAGTGACACAACCTTGCGGGTGAAGAATCTGAAATTTGACCTCAGAACCAAAAACCTTTGGATGCAATCGGCCAAATGGCTTTTTAACGGGAAGATGGAACGCACCATGACAGAGGCCATTGCCATTCCGTTTAACACCAATATCCGGGAAATCGAACAAAATCTGGTCGGTTTCATTAACCATCGAAAGCTTGGTTATGGTTTCGAGCTTATCGGAAAACTGAATAAGATAAGCGTGTCAGACCTGATGCTAACGCCGGAATCTGTGAAAGCCAACATGGTCTTTTCGGGCAAACTTTCTCTGGGGATTGAGGAGATGGACGGGAAAAAGTAATGCCATTCTGAAGTCAGGTCAAACCCTCAATTTCAATATCCGGTTACTTTTCAACAAACGATTTTGGATAGCTGACCCTGTACATTTCCCGTTCGCCGGTCACTGGAGTCCAGGTGCCTTTGTCGCGGTCACAATCGTACATCTTCAGTATCCAGGTATCAAATTTTCTTGCTCCTTCATACAAATCTATGATTCGTGCTCCTTTGCCGATGTCTCCGTAACCATCACGTCCGGTAACATTGCCAAAAGCAAGACAAATATGGTGCAAGCAACCGATGAAGTTGTTGTTGTGGTCGTGGCCGACAAATATTCCCATCACATCCTTTGTATCAAGCATGGCAGCAAAAAGACCGGGATTTACGCTGGAGCAGCTAATACCTTCCTTCTGAGAACCAATGGTTGTTGACTTTCCCAAAACTTCCTTGTATTCCTGCAGAGGAATGTGGAAGAATGCCAGTGCATTCATTGGCTTTCCTCCGTTGTTATTGGTAAAAGTGCCGCTTTCACTGCGGTACCAATAGATCTGGTCACCCTGGATCCAGTCGTAACCCTCGAATTCGTGCTTTTTAGGAAAGCTACTGTGGGAATCGAGGAAATAAAGCACCGTTTCTGTTTTGGAAGAATTCGAAGAAAGGATATTCAGGACATAATTGCCATTCCCTGAAACATAATCCGGTCCGTTGGAGGTTAGGTTGTAAGGCATTTTCCCTACGAACTCCATGATCTCCTTGCCGGTCATTTTTTCTTCAATATCATGATTGCCAAGTACGATCGTCCATGGAACTTTGGCATCTATAAATGTTTGACTCAACGAATTCCAGGCTTTTTGGGTATGTTCGGAGGTTACAATATCACCTGTTAAAACGACCAGATCGGGCTTTTCACTTGCGATAACAGAACGCATGAGTGCCAAGGTACTATCAGATATATCTGACTTATACTGGAAATGCAAATCTGTGAACTGGACGATCCTGAATTTCCCTTTTTGATTGAACTTAAGAACAGGTTTTCCATCATTTCCCTGCGAAAATGATGCGGTCGAAAATAGCATAGTCAACAACAGCAGGACAAAAATCTTCTTCATAGTAGTATTATTAATCGTTGATTGAAATCCACAAAACGTACCAAATTTACAATCTTTTTTACCTCGGCAACTTATTGATCCTTGAAAAGAATTAACTATTTTGCGAAATGAAATACCCATGATGCAATGATCAAACCAACCGAAAATAAATCTGTGGGTATTCCATCTGGCAAATGAAAATCAAAATTATAACCAGATGAACTATCTCGCGCATCTCTATTTGTCGGGTGACTCAAATGAAATCAAACTGGGGAATTTCATCGGCGATTATGTGAAAGGGAACAAATACCTTCAGTATCCGCAGGGGGTAGCCTATGGTATCCAGCTGCACAGGTACATCGACTCTTTCACGGATAGTCACGAGGACGTCAGGGCATGCAAGCAATTGCTGAAGCCGGGTTATGGGCGGTTCTCCGGAGTTCTTGTGGATATTTTCTTCGACCATTTTCTTGCATCCAACTGGAGCGAATACTCGCCTGTAACTTTGCGCCAGTTTGCCAAACAATCACATGCTGTTTTTCTCACAAATTTCTTCATGCTTCCGATGCGGGTAAAACAATTTCTGCCCTTCTTGATTCAGCACAGGAGGCTCGAATCTTATGCAGAGAAAGAAAATCTGTTCCAGGTTCTGGAAATTATGTCCAATCGTACCTCTCTGCCAGCCAACAGCGCATGGGCCATTGAAATGCTTCACCAGGAGTATCACCAGTTCGAAGGCCTGTTCCGTAGTTTCTTTGCTGAGCTAACAAGTTATGTAGAAAGTGAATTTCTCGTTTCTATCCCGAAACCGGAAAATTATTTCGATCAATAAACTTCCGGAACAAATGTCTGATCATTCACTGGTGGCCGGATATAACCGGTATCGGGTTGTTTGTTCGGAATGACAATTTCTTCAGATTTAATTTCATCATAAGGAATGAGCGACAACAAATGATGAATGCAGTTGAGCCTGGCTTTCATCTTATCGTTTGCATTGACAACATACCAGGGAGCCTGTTTGATGTCAGTATATTGAAACATGGTGTCTTTGGCCTTCGAATATTCCAGCCATTTTGAACGGCTTTCAACATCCATCGGACTAATTTTCCATCGTTTTGCCCGATTGTTGATCCGGTCCTGAAATCGATGCTCTTGCTCCTCGTCACTTACCGAAAACCAGTATTTCACGAGTATAATCCCGGAACGGACGATCATTCGCTCAAATTCCGGACACGATCTGAGAAATTCGATGTATTCTTCTTCAGTGCAAAAGCCCATCACATGTTCCACTCCTGCCCTATTGTACCAGCTTCGGTCAAATAGGACCATCTCGCCTGCAGCAGGTAAATGGTGAACATAACGCTGAAAATACCATTGGGATTTTTCCTTTTCCGTTGGAATGCCGAGTGCGACAACTCTGCAGAATCTGGGATTTAGACATTCCATCACCCGTTTGATGACCCCTCCTTTGCCGGCGGCATCTCGACCTTCAAAGAGAACCACGACTTTGAGTTTTTGGAATTTAATCCATTCAAGCAACTTAACAAGCTCTAATTGGAGCCGCTCAAGTTCCTTCTCTAATTTTTTCTTCTCCTCCTTTAAAAGATCTTTAGATTCTCCCTTTTCTGCCTTTTGGTGAATTTCTTCCATGATGCTATTTGTTGGTGAATTTCATCTTGTACATTCCATTCCCTTCAACTTTCTTTTGGGTAACAAAATCACTGTGGTATTTGTTTGTCATATACATTTCTGTCTGGTCACAATAGTGCTTGCTGGCCGGTATACCTGAGGTTCCGGTAGGAATAATTGTTAGTGAACGGTCCCAGTCGCCCGCATCGAAAATGTGCCGCTCAGAGGCACCATGCTTGACGTCCCAATACTTGTTCAGCGGATGATCATAGGGTCCGACCGTGTGATAACTTCCGCCTACCGAGTAAGGACCCCTGTCAAGATTGAAGATTTTATTTAGAATTTTGACCCCCGACATGGGATGATGGAGCGTGAAAAGGTGTAAATCACCCCATTTCCATGCTGAAGGCTTGTTGCCAAATTCTGCAACCAGAACCTTAACTGACTGTTGAAAGGAGCTACCGATAATATCACCGAAAGTCTCGGTCACGGTTGTAGTACTGATATCATCTGCCCATTTATTATCCGGAGCCACAAGAATATTTTCCATGTAATTCTGGAAGAAAACTTTATCTCCCGTGAATTCCTTCAGCAACAAAGAGTCCATCTGGTCTTTAACCAGATTAAGGCCGGTGAAGTAATACCAGTTCTCAAAAATCAGGGCTTCCGGACCATCTTTCGACATGGAATAATCCCATTTTCCCATCAACTCGCTGACTGTTTTTTCAGTTTCCGTCAAACTCCCGCTTACCTTCATGTGAGAAAGAAAATATTTGGTGAATTTCTCTGCCATCTTCGATTTCTGGTCGCCCTGCATTCTTTGAAAATCTTCGACAGATAACTTTTCTTTCTCCTTCAGCATCTCAGTAATCCTGTCCAGCCGATAAGGCAACAGGCACCAATCGCTGATATAATACGGATAATCGGTAGGGGCCGTTTTTGCATTGGCCGAAGCCAAGAATCCGGATTCAGGGTTAAAGGAATAAGGCAATTCATCGAAGGGGACGAGGCCTTTCCAGTCATATTTCGTAGTATCTCCGGGATAGACCAGAATCCTGTTGCCTTCGCGGATTGGTATCCCGATGGTCGATTGCAGTCCGATATTTCCCTTCACATCTGCATACACCACATTCTGGTTTACGGAGACAAAGCCTCTAAGAGAATTCCTGAATTCGGTCCAATTGGAGGCCCTGTTCAGCATGTAAACCGATTGAATTTCGTTGCTGCTCTCATTGCCAAGCCACCGCATCGACACAACTTTATCTTTCAGTTTTTTACGCTCCGAAATAATCGGTCCGCGGTGGGTAAACAGATTATAGCGAATGAGCGAATCGCCACCTTTGATCCGGATTTTCTCCTCAACCTTCAATAAATCCTTCCATTCGCCATTTAGACGATATTGATCCGGATTTTTTGGATTGATGGTTTCCTCATAAAAATCGGCATCATCGGTCATCACATTGGTGAAACCCCAGGCGATCGAATCGTTGTGACCAGCAATGACCATTGGCTCCCCCGGCAGAACCACCCCTGTCACATTCAGCTTTCCTGGTATGACCTGATGCATCTGATACCAGATTCCGGGTATGTTTAAACTAAGGTGCATATCGTTGGCCAGCAAGGGTTTGCCTGTCACGCTTTTTTTGCCGGCTACGACCCAGTTGTTGCTTCCCCTAAATACATCCAATCCAAGATCATCAACGATTGAGGCCGTTTTTGAAAACTTAGTCAGGGCTTCTGCGGTTCCCTTATCCAGTTTAAAATCCGGGAAAGTGATGGTCTTATGAACTGCATTTATGTCGGGCATCATGTACCTTGAAAGATCCGGTCCCAGTTTCTGACGCATCTTATCCAGCAATATCTCGAAAGGCCAGCCTGTGGAAAGGTCCCAGGCCATGTACCCGATCAGGTTAAGGGAATTCTCAGGCAACCAGGTTTCAGGTTGATAGCCCAGCAGCCCGAATTCGGGGGGAAGATTACTCCCGGCTTGTTGTATATACTGGTTTACGCCATCGGCAAAAGCTTCGACGCAGGTGAGTGTTCCGGCATCGGAAGTAGCAAGAATTTTCCTCGATTTTTCAGTAAAACGCAATGAACGGAAAAGCAGATCCGCATCTACCAGATCCTTGCCGAAAATTTCGGTTAGCCGGCCTTGGGTGACCCGCCGCAGCAGATCCATCTGCCAAAGCCTGTCCTGAGCCATCGCATAACCCACTGCAACGTAGAGATCATGTTCATTCCCGGCATAAATATGGGGAATGGCAAAAGAATCCCGCACCACAGTCACTTCGGCTTTTAGACCGGAAAGTTTAATGTTTTTGTTGTAGTCGGGTATGGCCCGTGTTTTGAACTGATGGAGATAAATTAACGCACCAATCACTATGACCCCAATGATGGTCCCTGCAATAGTTAGTATTCTTTTCATAAAAATAGATTTAGATTCTCTGCAAGTTAATATTTTAGTTTTATGGCTGTATAATTGATTTTCTAATATTATGGTTCATGACGACAATGCTTTGGCCTTTTTAATATATTCTACCATTATATTCGAACAATTTAAAAATACCATCACAATTATCTTATTATCAATATATTATTTTCGACTTTTCATTGCATAAATAATAAAAAAAATTATATTTGAAGATAAATTACTCTCAGAACTAACAAAAAATGAAAATTTTTATTCCTAATCATCTAATTATTTATCTATGAAACTACTTTTAAGTGTATTCTTTCTAGTCGCTTTTGGAACAATGCTTAGTGCACAGACAACAATTACCGGGCATGTAAAAGATGCAAAAACCGGAGTCCCACTGAATGGTGTGGATATCGTTGTGGTTGGAAAACCATTTGGAACTGTCACAAATTCTGATGGAAGCTTTAAACTGAAGGTCAACCAGGAGTTCCCCATCACGGTAAGAATTTCTATGATTGGCTTTAATCCCAGTTTGGTGGAAGTAAAAAGTAAAACCCAAACGGTAAATGCAGCCTTAAAGGAAATAGAAACGGAACTGGATGAAGTAATCGTGTCTGCATCAAGAAATCCTGAACGAATCATGGAATCGCCTGTTTCGATTGAAAGGATGGACATCAAAGCAATCCAAAATACTGCGTCCCCGAGTTTTTATGATGGGTTAGAGAATCTAAAAGGGGTCGATGTAAATACCAATAGCCTCACGTTTAAATCGATCAACACCCGAGGATTCGCAACCTTTGCCAACAACCGTTTTGTGCAGATGGTCGATGGAATGGACAATTCTTCCCCGGCTCTCAATTTTGCCATTGGGAATATGTTGGGGATGTCTGAACTTGATGTGAATACCGTTGAAATCCTTCCCGGGGCTTCATCTGCTTTGTATGGTGCCAATGCCTTTAATGGGATTTTATTCATGAAAAGCAAAAATCCTTTCGAGTTTCAAGGCGTAAGCTTCTACGGTAAAACAGGGTATACAAGTCAGAAAGCGGCAGGGACAAATAAATATGTTGATGCCGGAGTAAGGGTTGCCAAAGCCTTTAGTGATAAGTTTGCCGCTAAGGCATCGTTTTCCTTCCTAAACGGGACTGAATGGTATGCGACAGATTATGGTGACTACAACACTCCTGGGGCGAACAGAAGCAATCCGGCTTATGACGGACTAAATGTTTACGGGGATGAAGTTTCCACTAAATTGGATTTCAAACAAATTGCCTTGTCAGCCGGTGTTCCTGCTCAGGTTGCGAATTTAATGGGATCTCAAACCGTTTCCAGAACAGGTTTTAATGAAGCTGATTTAATTGATTACGGGGCCAAAAGTATCAAAGGCGATGTATCGCTCAATTATCGCCCCAAAGGAGATGATCTTGAGATTGTGTACAATGGCAAATTTGGGAAAGGAAACACCATTTATCAGGGGGCCAACCGCTATTCAATTCAGGATTTTACAATGTCTCAACATAAACTGGAAGTGAGCAACAATCATTTCTTCGTAAGAGCCTATACAACCGGCGAATCAGCTGGAAATTCATATGACACAAGGTTTGCAGCAATAAATCTAAATAGAGTATGGAAATCTGATACACAGTGGTTTACTGAATATGCCGGAGCTTATGTTCAGAATTTTGTTGGAACAGTCATGGCTGGAGGTACACCCGATCCTGCTAAAATACATGCTACGGCCAGGACTGCTGCACAAACAGGGGCATTGGTTCCAGGAACACAAGCCTTCAGTACTGCCTTTAGCAAAATTATTTCCGATCCGAACATGAATACAGGAGCCAAATTTGTGGATGCTACCAAGATTTATCATGTGGATGCAAACTATAATCTGGATCAAATAATCCATTTTGCTGATATTCAGATAGGGGGATCCTGGAGGGAATATTCGTTAAATTCCTCCGGAACAATCTTTACCGATTATGACGGGCCAATCACATACAATGAAATTGGTGCATATACGCAAGTACAAAAGAAGTTAGCCGAAGATCGTTTGAAATTTACGGGATCGCTGCGCTATGATAAGGCGAAGAACATGGACGGACACTTTTCACCAAGAATTGCTTTTTCCTATGCTGCCGGTGAGACGAAAAACCACAATTTCAGGGTCTCCTTTCAAACAGGATTCAGAAACCCGACCACTCAAGATCTTTATATAGGATTGGATGCAGGAAGGGCAATCCTGGTAGGATCTTCTCCGGCCAATATCGACAGATACACTTCAACAGCTCTGAATGTCAGCAAAACTGGTCAGGCATTGGGAAATCCCGCTACTGTAAAATTGGGAGGCAGGGCTGCCTATGAAAACGCATTTTCGTATTCCTCTGTGTTGAAGGGTGCTCCGCAGAAATCAAATTTTCACTATGTCCAACCGGAAAGAGTAGCAGCCTGGGAAATTGGGTACAGAGGGGCATTGGGATCATTATCAGTTGATCTGAGTAGCTATTACAACAAATACAATGATTTTATCGGGCAAAAAACTGTGTTGGTTCCACTTTATGGTAAAGCAGACCTTTCTGATATCAATCCTGTGGTTAAACAGCCAAATGCATTGATTGCGTTAAGTAGCGGAGACTATAAACCCTTCCAGGCATATACAAACACCGATGCTCAAATAACATCATACGGAATCGCTGCCGGCTTATCAACCAAAATTCTTAATGACTACACTATTGGTCTGAATTATACCTGGTCTAAGTTTAATTTCGACCAGGCCTCTGATCCTGATTATCAGGCCGGGTTTAATACACCCGAACATAAAATCAAAGCCTCACTTGGCAATCCAAATGTATTTAGCAACTTCGGATTTAGTCTGAACCTTAGATGGAACAATGATTATTTCTGGGAGTCAAGTTTCCAGAATGCCACAGTTCCCGGAAGTACTGTGCTTGATGCCCAGATTAATTATTCAATTCCAAAATGGAAATCTGTGATCAAATTGGGTGGAGCGAATATTGGTGGTCATGAATACATGAGCGCGCCAGGTACAGGATATATTGGTTCTCTGTATTTCGCCTCCTGGACTTTGAGTCTATAGCAAAACAAGGGTCAGAGTCTGATGATCCCTTCCAATAATTAAGGAGCCGGCTGAATTTCAGTATTCAGTCGGTTTTTTATATCCGACTTGTCAGATCTCTCAGACTTTCCAGCGTTCTCAGCGGATTGAATACAATTACTGAATTGGCTATCCATGCCGGGATTTCACCTTCCGGATCTGCATGAAACTGATAGATCACCTGAACAGTGCCAGGGGCAATTTCCTCAAGGTCCCAAAAGCCGGAACCATTGTGCACGCGGATAAAATTTTTGTTCTCTTCCTTGTAATCGCCACGAGGAGTCAAATTGATTATAGCACGCTTGCCATTGTTAGAGAATGACGTAGAAGCCTCATAAATAGCATCTCTGTCGGCCACTGGCCATGGGGCCTTAATGGTAAGATAATGGATGTCACTGTATTTCCCCTTCTGTTCAAGAACCTGAGCGCTACCGCAGTTTGGAAAATTGTTCGGATAATTTTTAACGTCCGTAATTACATCCAGAACCCGGGTTAATGAAGTATTTGAGATGACAACAATTCCCTTGAACTCTTCAAAAGGGGAACCATCCACACTTCTGGTATATATTTTCACACCAGCTTCTTCTCTTCTAAGTTTCCAGTCCTTTTTTTCACTTAAACTGGGATTGATAAAAAAAATACTGGCCAACAACAATCTAATAAAAAGCATATGATTCACTGTTATTTTAAAATCAGACAAGCCGGAATATTAAAACGCTGAGATATTAAGGCAGTCGGAAATCACTTTGAATTTTGACCACAAAAATAGTAAATTGTGGAAGTTTTTGTTCCAAATGATAAAACTTATGATGCGCACCTTTGCCATACTACTATTTTTTCTGGTGATTGTTCCGTTCCAACAACTTCCGGCTCAAGTACCTTTCAAACGTGGAGTAAACCTGACCGGCTGGTTCCAAGCCTCCGGAACCAAGCAGATACAATTTACAAAATACACCAAAAAAGATTTCGAGAACATCCGGAGTCTGGGTTGTGATGTGATTCGACTCCCAATCAATTTGTATTTTATGACGGATGGAAAGCCGGATTATAAAATCGATCCCCTGTTTTACGACTTTCTCGATCAGGCAGTAAATTGGGCCGAAGATTTGAAAATTTACCTTATGATTGACAACCATACCAGCGATGATATGGCTAGTAAAAATCCCGATTTGGAGACCTTCCTAACCAAAGTCTGGTCACAATTGGCCGATCATTATAAAAATCGTTCAGGATATCTGCTCTACGAAATCATGAACGAGCCAAACGGACTGACCACGGCTGTCTGGGGTAAAATTCAGCAATCAGCCATAAATGCTATCCGAATTATTGATACCAAACACACAATTGTCGTCGGACCATCAAGTTTCAACACGTACAATGAATTAAGCCAGTTGCCCACTTATTCGGATACCAACCTGCTTTACACCTTTCATTTCTACGATCCATTCCTGTTTACCCACCAGGGTGCCACCTGGGTAACGCCATCCATGGCTTCTCTGGCCAATGTTCCTTTTCCATATGGAGCAGGACCGATGCCTGTCTTGCCTTCTGAGCTAATTGGCTCTTGGATTAATAACTCTTTCAACAACTACCAAAATGACGGCAATGTTGCCAAGATTAAGCAGTTAATTGATATCGCTGTTGCTTTTATGAACAACAGGAAAGTTCCTGTATTCTGCGGTGAATTTGGCGTTTACATGAAAAATAGCAACGATGCTTTCAGGGTATCCTGGTACAATGAAGTACGCAAATACTTGGAGGAGAAAGGAATTCCCTGGACAATCTGGGATTACCAGGGAGGATTCGGGCTTTTTCAAAAAGGAACGGATGCACTATTCGACTACCATCTGAACATTCCCATGGTCAAGGCCCTTGGGTTAAATGCCCCGCCACAGAAGACTTTTGTGGTCAAACCTGATTCAGTGGGTTTTCCGATATATACGGATTATATTGGTGAGAAAATTTTCGAATCAAGCAATGCAGGAGGGGGTACCATCGACTATTATTCGACCACCGAACCCAACAATGGGAAATATTGCACCTATTGGACGGGCACATCCCAATATGGATTCATCGGCTTTGATTTCATACCAAACAAGGACTTGTCTGCGATGGTGGCAAACAATTATGCCATCAGCTTCCTGGTAAGGGGAAACACCCCCGGAACAAAGTTTGATATCCGGTTTGTGGACACCAAAACTTCAGATCCCCTGGATCATCCCTGGCGCATGGGGTATACCATAGATGAGACTTCAGTACCATGGGACGGGAAATGGCACAAAATATTTGTACCGCTCAAAAATTTTAAGGATCAGGGCGCCTGGGACAATGTTTGGTATAACTCCATTGGTGCATACGACTGGAAGGCAACGGATAATTTCTTAATCGTCGCAGAGCAGAGTGATTTGAAAGGAAAGTCGCTGTGGTTTGACAGCATTTATCTTACGAACAAGGATACTTTGAAAGTGAACAATTCCACCATTACCAATGTATCAGACATTCTCAAGACGGATAACCGGATAACAATAAATGTTTACCCTAATCCGGTAAAAAATTATGTGACAATTGATTATAAAATCAATACCACCGAAGATGTCAGTATTGATTTTTACAACATGAACGGTCAAAAAGTGAGTTCATTGCTACATTGCCGGCAAATGCCCGGATCATATAGTATTAACTGGGATGTACGCAAAATTACGGGGACCAATAGTGCAGGTGGTATTTACATTTGCTGTATTCTTCTTTCCGGAAAAATCTTCACCAGAAAGATTTCATTCATCCCGGCCTAATCCGGCATTCTTGAGCTTGATACCATTATTTCTTGGATTAACCTGAAACTGACATCCGACAATTAGTGCAAAGGAGGGATCAGCAGATTCTTTTCAGAGGAAAACTCAAATTTATCACCTCCTGCCAAGACAAACACATGCGCTCCATCTTGTTTGAATGAAACCTGCATATGGCGCGACTTTGCAACATTGGCCAGTGTTATCCCCTTTTCTATCCCGTCGCCCCGTTTAAAATTTACCACCTCATCGGGAAGTGCCAGGCGATTTCCATCATAGATCGATTCGTCCGGCCATGATTTCAATTCGTTATATACATCACACAAATCCCTGTCATGGAAATAGGTTACCGATACAGGATTTCGCTCATATGCTGCCTTGAAAAAAGGGCTCCAATCGCAGGAATCCATGTAACGGCCGGCATAAAAAGCAAGGTCAATGACAGATGGAGCATCTTCACCTGATGATTGATGTCGAATGTTCTGAAGGTATGCAAGGATCTCATTCCGGGATTGAGAAGTTGATATATTCAGGTCATCAAATGATTCATCGTTGCAAAGACCGGACATCAATTGCGTATGTTTGGAATTACTAAAGTTTTTATCTTCCGAAGGCAAGAGAGGTACAGTGTGAACAAACTTTTTTATATCGGTAAAAAACTGTTCATGGCTTTCAATTCCGGGAAAAAGGAGTTTTAATCCTTCGATAAAAGTAGCATAAGGAGCTGTATGAAATATTTGATTCTCTGAATCTATCACATATCTTTTATCAAGTTGTTGAAACGAAAAATCTTCTTCATCTATCTCATCTAAAAGTTTCCATCTGGATTTATCGCACAACCTGTTCTTGCTTCCATGCTCATAACCAAAGGCCTTTTCAACGGGTATGAAACGCCTGGTTCCCTGATAAAGAAAGCATAGCTGAAAGAGCTTCTGATGGCGGCTGTAGTATCGAAGAAAATTCATGAATATCTCAAAATCAATCTTCGTCTCGAGAAAGCTAGCCAATTTTTCACGAAAATAGTGGTACGCTTCTGGATTAATGCTGGCTTCGGAATAGGTGGCATGGATGTATCCCGAGCAGTGAGAAACATAGGTTACCTGCTCGTGTTCGAGGGCACGCCTTGCCAGCGCAGAAAGTTCTGACCCATTGTACCACATCGACTTTGTTACAATACGCCGGTTATTGGTTAGTACCCCTTCATCTGCGATCACGAAATTCTGTGAATGCAAGGGAGTCCCCAGAAGAAATATTTTTTCAAGTGGGATTTTTGCAACAACAAAGAGAGCTGCCGCATACAGGCAGGCAAGAGAAACACATTCGCCGGCCCCTGTCTGATGATCCGGCTTAAAACGAAAGGCATTCATGGCCTCAATGGTCTCCGTTTTCCAGTATGGAATGATATCTGAATCGTACTTATCCAGTCCAAAATGTTTGCGGATATCTAAATCGAAATAGTATTTATCGCCTTCATATCCGAACAGCGCGTTGGAACGTGAAAGCATTTCCATGTCTGTGAATTCGCTGAAACGGTCGATCTCAGTTTGCTTGTCTGTAAGTCCCCAGGTATCCAGATCAAGATTGAAGTTATAATGATCCATGATATACTGCTTCACCCGATGGATCTTTTTAATGGGCCCCATTTTGCCTATTCCAGCAAACCAGGGATCATCGACCCATTTCCAGATTTCGGGCGACATGATATTTGCCAGCACAAGGGCATAAAGCAAGTCCGGAAAAATAAAGATCTCCATATCGCTAAGCGTAAAAGCGGAGGAGTATTTTTCGAGGGTGGCAGAATTTTGGCTCAAGGTTTACTCAAGAATATTTCTCATGTAATCGATGCACTTAATGACCTCCTTCACAGGGTCAGAATCCGAAGGAATGTCATATTCCAGTTCAACAAAAACATCAATCGGCCATTTTTCCTTTTTAAGAAGTAGCAGGACATCCGCGATAGGTGTCCCGCCTTGTCCAAATGGTTTGTTGGCATTTGGTGTTGCATGATTTGGGCCGGTCTTGTCCTTTACGTGTATCATCGGAATCCGGTCGTGGTACTTGGTAATTACATCATTTGGATGCTTTCCTGTGGCACCAAAATAATGCCCAACATCAAGATTGAGCCTGTTGGCGGGTGAATAGGAAAGTAAAGTATCAATATCAAAACCGGGTTCTCCAAATTGTCCGTGGGTATGATAAATGGCCAGGCTTTTGTGCTTTTCAGCAAATTTACCCAGTCGCATACAAGCAGCCGGACTTGCCTCATCGGTTATTCCGTAAGCCCCTAGAGCCTTGGTTGCATTGTAGGCATAGTCAATCTCCTCATCCGACCAGGTTGAAGGTACGAACTTGGCGATGTGTATATCAACCCCTGCATTATTGTACATTTTGCGCACATCAGCATACTTCTGCATCGGCAATGACAACCGCCATTTTCGTTGCTCCTCTCTGGCTGCATCAGCTGCCTTGGCACGCTCGGCCTTTTCCTTATCGGTAAGCTCTACACCACGGGGTGCACGAGCCGGCCCTGAAGGTATGCCAAGGCCTTCCTCGAGAACACTTCTCATCTCCAAAGCGTTGACTCCGGCCTTAAGCACATATTCCAGTACTTCTTCGAGGCTGTGTGGTATTGAGCGGTAGGAATAGGTAGTTAAACCCAATTGTACCCCATTCACTTTGGAATTTGGCTTTTTACTTCCGCTTGCGAAGGAATAGCTAAAAGGCAACATGGAAACTGCAGCGGCTGTTGCCGTCGTTCCTAAAAAATTGCGTCTGGAAATTGATGTGTTTCTCATATTCAATGATAGTTTTTGGAATTCATAAAAATATAAAGCGCATGAATTTACAATTTTAAATTGTTATTGCAATGTTCTTGCATTCCTGTCAAAAAGAAAAAGCCTTGATGGTTAGATCAAGGCTCCTTCTTTTATGGTAAATCTTACAAACTTTAGTTGAAGAGATATTTGATACCAAACATCATTTGCCACCTTGAACCAAGACCTGTTGAGTTTTGGTATGGTTGCGTAAATGGAGTCGTTCCTGTTTGGAATGGAAGTGAGAACGAAGGAGTTTTTCCATCGGCGGACAAACCTTCATATTTCAAGATGTTTGTAGCTGTAGGAATTTTAACCACACCCCAATCTCTGTTGATGAAGTTTCCGGCATTAATCACATCCAATGAAAATTTAATTGTGTGAATTTCTTTTCCAACTACAAGTTTTAAATCTTGCGTTATGTTCAAATCTATTTTGCTAAAGTAAGGCAATACAGTTGAGTTTCTCTTAGCATATTCACCTCTGTGGGTGTTCAGGTAGGTTGAATTAGAAATGAAAGCGTCTAACTGTGACCATATTTGTGAGGATGTTCTTGTATCAGTAACACCAGATGTACCTGTTCCCAAACCACCGGAACCAACTTTAACCAGGTTAATATCAGTGGCTACTTTTGGAATATACATCAAGTCATTACCTGAATTACCATCGCCATTTAAGTCACCATTGTAAACATATGATGTTACACCATTGTTTGCCAATTCATAAATCGCGCCAAATGTAGTGGAAAGATATTTTCCTTCATTTAGTTTGTATGTGAAATTTGCAATAACTCTATTTGGCTGATAATATGACGCATAACCCAAATTTGCAGCATTAGGATCCTGATTGGAAACAGTTGCTGCACTCCATAATGAAGATGCTGTTGAACCACCTTCTGCGGTGTTCTTGGATACTGAATGTGTGTATGCTATGCCGTATGATAAATTCTCAGAAGTTTTTTGAATTTTTGCAGTTAACGTGTAAACATAACCTTGATTTGAGTTGCTCATTAAAATTGCATTACCAATATTAGGATTTGCCAATGTGGTACCATAATAGTATTTGTTGGTATTTGCAACTGAAGTTAGATAACGAGTTCTGTTATCAACACCACCCAAGGCAAATCCGTTGGATTCATTCAAGTTGATGTTGGAGTAATAAACAGCATTGATGTCTTTTGTATAGTTGTATTCAGCACCGACTAACCAACCACCTTCCAATTTCTTGTCAACAGCCAAAGATGACTTCCAGGCAGTTGGATATTTGAAGTCGGTAGAAACCAGAGCAGTACTGTAAGAAGTATTGGCAGCTCCCGCAGTTGGCTTGTAAGCGTTAGGGTCTGTATTAAATGCTTTGTTGGCAACTGTAAATGAACCAAATTGAATACCATTGTTTGAAGCCTGGTTAGAAATCCAAACGAATGGCGGAGGTCCGGCGAAGATACCAGTTCCGCCTCTGACTTGTAATGTTTTATCACCTTTGGGATTCCAGTTGAAACCCAATCTTGGTGAAACAATCACATTATTCATTGGTGCTTTACCAATGTTATAAGACGAACCATCTTTGAATTTTAAGGCATCGAAGGTTGGGTTATCCGTCATTGTTTGTTTGTAGATGGTTTCATCAATTCTCAAACCATAAGTTAATGTGAAATCGTTGGATACTTTCCACTTATCTTGTACGAACTGAGATAGCTCTGTTGATCCGGCGTAAGCCCATGGGAATTCTCCTCCGGGTAAAGCAGAATATTGCAAATAATAGGATTTAGCATTTGCAAGACCGTTTTTCGCAGAGTTATAGAAATCCGTTAAACTATTGAATTGATAAACGCCCTGATAACCCGGCGCAAATGCATTTTGATATTTCTTAAGTGAGTTTTGAGTACCAATCGTAATTTCATGTGCACCTTTGTAATAAGTTAAGATGTCGTTCAGTTGGTAGACATCGGTAGACAATTTATTGTTGTAGGTGTACATTTCATAACCAAAAGTTGTATAAATGTTACCATTGTTCAAAATATCAACCAATGGAAGTGTTTCGCTACTTGAGTGAGGAGAACGGAAATCTCTTAATGCCGTATACCCAATTTGTAATTTATTTGACAGCCTATTGTTGAAATGAGTATTCAATTCAGCGATTAATATATTAAAGTTGTTGTTAATCACATAACCACTCCCAAAGAAAGGCATTGAATAAGTGCCTGGCTGTCCGCCTGTTACCTGACCACTTCCAGGTCTTGAAGTAGATGCGAATTGATCGGCAAATGATTTTAAGTAGTTATACTTTAAAGTGAATGTATTTTTACCATTAATGTTCCAATCTAATTTTGCTGTAATCTTATCTGAATAAGTTTTGAATGTATAACCTTGGAAAGCACCGGGATCATATCCAAACTTAGATTGCAAGAAACTTGATAAAGCAGTTAAAGTGTCTGCGTTTGCCTGAGAATAGTTTCCACCCGCAGCATGAGATGCGTCTGAGGCCGATAATGAAGTAGCGGGAGCATCTTGTCTTACGCGTTCTCCACTCACGAAGAAAAACAATTTGTCTTTAATGATTGGGCCACCTAAACTAAATCCTCTAATTTTATAATCAAAAGGAGTTTTTACAACGGTAGTTGGCCCGGCATTGTAACCCAAATAATTTTCATTTCTGGAATATTGGTAAACACTTCCTTTAAATGTATTTGTACCACTTTTAGTTACGGTGTTAACACCCGTTCCGGCAAAACCACCTTGCTTCACATCGTAGGGTGATACGTTAACCTGAATTTGCTCAATCGCTTCCAATGAAATGGGTTGTGCGGATGTTTGTCCGCCCAGGATAGATGATAGCCCAAAGGAATTGTTAAAGTTAGCTCCATCAACAGTCATGTTATTGTATTGGTTACTTCTGCCACCAATATTCAGACCATTTGAGGTCGGTTCCAACTTTACAAAATCCTGAATTGAACGGTTAATCGTTGGCAAGCGATCAACTTGAGTTCTTGTAATTAACTCCTGAGAACCCGTTCTTGAACTGCTGAAAGTTTTATCATTGGAAGATAAAACCACGATTTCACCCAATTGGGTAGCAGCATCAACAAGCGTAAAATTTTGTTTAAAGGTTTGACCCAAATTCAAAATAATATCTCCCCTTGACTGTGGTTTATACCCCACAAAAGAGGTTGTAATAGTGTACGGGCCACCAATTTTTACGTTTGGCAAGTTGTAACGACCATCACTACGGGTCGTTGTCATGTATTTAGTACCCGTTGGAACGTGAATGGCTGTCACGATAACATTTGGTATCGGAGAATTGCCCTCTAAAATTGTTCCCGAAATTTCGGACGTTGTTTCTTGTGATTTTGCTATGATCGAAAACAAAATAAGCACAACCACCAACATAACTCTTTGTAATTTTCCCATTTTAGTTATTATTATATTAATTGTTATTATTTCAAAAAAGATGGCTTTGATTAATTACCCAATAATCAATTTGACTTGTGCAAAAAATAAAACCTGTTGTTTGGACATTTCAAAAGCACGACTTTATCTCCAAACTAAAGACAAAATAACAAAATGTCTTACTAAAAAAACAGCTGAGTTGCGCTACCATTGGCACTCTTCGTTTTTAAAATTAAGGTGCAATAATACTTCATTTTAAAATAATAATTAACAAGTTTTTTAATCTTTAATCGATCTTTAACAAATTGGTAACAAATTTGTAACAGTTCAAAATTCATCTGTTATTTGATATCATTGAGATCATACTATACTCGCTTAGATAAACTGTCAGCCTCATTTATTCCTCTTGTCTGAAAAGTTTTTTCCAGAAAATATAATTTGTTTACCTTTGATTCAACCTAATTCTTAACCAATGAACAAACTAAACAAGAAACTACTTTTACCATTGCCATACCCGGCAGCTGACGGATTGAAATTGATTTTAATGATCTCCGATTCTATGTGGCATTAAAAAAAACAAAAAATATACACTAAGTAATTATATGTTTTAGTGATGAAGTTTGAATCTCATAATATGAAAGATCAGAATATGTCCAAAGAAGAACTTTTATTAGAGTTAAAGGCATTACAGGGAAAATATGATTCCCTGAGAAAGTTCTTTGATGAAGAAACCTCTGAGCGCCAGCGAGCCCAGAAGGCATTGAAAGAGAGTGAGGATAAATATAAAATAGCTTTTCAAACAAGCCGGGATTCAATCAACATTACTGAACGTGACGGAACATACATTGATATTAATGAGGGATTTACAAACATTACGGGTTATACCAGAGAGGATGTAATAGGGAAGTTGCCACAAGAAATAAATATATGGGCCATACCGGAAGATCTCGAAAAACTGGTTGCCGGCCTCAAACAAAAGGGTTTTGTAGAAAACCTTGAATCACAATTTCGTTGCAAAGATGGTTCTCTGAAAACGGCTATCGTTTCGGCCAATATCATTATTCTTAACAATGAGCTCAATATTCTGATCGTATCACATGATATTACAGAGCGCAAGCAGATGGAGAGATTAATCCTCAAAAGTAAAAAGCAGTATGACGATTTGGTTTCAAATATCCCTGTTGGCGTATATGTCTTGCATTCAAAACCGGAAGGAGATTATGCATTTGATTATGTCAGTCCCAGAATGGCGGAAATGCTTGACATAAGTGTTGAAGATTTGACCTCAAATGCCAACTCAATTTTTACAGTCATTCATCCTGATGACCTTGAAGCAGTCAAAAGGTTGAACGAAGAAGGCATCTTGCAAAAACGGCCATTCGACTGGAACGGGCGTGCTGTAATAAGTGGAGTTGTCAGATGGTTGCATATTTCATCCCTGCCTATGCAGGTTGACAACGGAGATATCCTATGGAATGGATTAATCGTTGATATCACAGAACAAATGCTGGCTAAAGCAGAAATTGAACTCCAGAACAAAGAACTTCAAAAAATCAATGCTGAAAAAGACAAGTTCTTTTCAATCATCGCTCACGACTTGCGAAGTCCTTTCAACGGGTTCTTAGGTTTAACCCAGATTATGGCTGAAGATTTGCCCAGCCTCACGATGTCAGAAATTCAGGATATCGCCATACGAATGAGCATATCAGCCAGAAATCTATACCGCTTGCTCGACAACTTGTTGGAATGGTCACAAATTCAACAGGGAGTCATTCGCTTCAAACCTGATGTAATTCATTTGGATATAATTATGGATGGGATTTTTGATGTGATCCAGGAATCTGCAAAAAGAAAAGGTATTGCGCTAGAAACTCATTTTCCTGATGGATTAGTGCTCTTCGCTGATGCAAACATGCTTCAATCCATTCTTCGAAACCTCCTATCCAATGCGCTGAAATTCACAGCCAAGGGAGGGAATATAACTATTTCAGCAAAAATCACACGCAACAATTTTATTGAGATTTCCATCCAGGATACAGGCATTGGAATGAACAAAAATCTGCTGGATAATTTGTTCCGAATTGATGTGCAATCCTGCAGAGAGGGGACTGAGAAAGAACCAAGTTTCGGACTCGGGCTATTGCTTTGCAAAGAATTTGTTGAAACACAAGGCGGAAAATTATGGGTTGAAAGTGAAGAAGGCATTGGCTCAACATTTCATTTCACTTTACCAAGTCGCTAAAACTTTTCCAAAGTTGAAGCTTTTGTACTAAATATTTCCGAATCTAAAACTTTGGAAAAG
>JBAXED010000064.1:0-20804 GCA_037140615.1 Prolixibacteraceae bacterium | reverse complement strand
CTTTTACTAAAAACTAATTCACATACTCACTTAAACATCGGCATAATTTCTTTCTGGTGAAGAATATTCTGCTTTTGACTGTTCCCAAAGGGAGCTCCAGCCTTTCAGCAATTTCCTTGTACTTATAACCATTTAAGAATAATTGAAAAGGCACTCTGAATTCCTCTTCTAAAAGGGCAATTTTCTTATAAATCTCTTTTTCTGAATGAATTGAATCAACAGATGGGTAAAAATCATCCTTTGAGAAGGACATTTGTAATCTGTTCGACTGACTCTCAAGTGTAGTTTTTGCCTTTACATTTCTCCTGTACTCATTGATAAACGTATTCTTCATGATGGTATATACCCATGCCATCAAATTGGTGTCAGCAGAAAATTTGCTCTGGTATGTCAATGCCCTCAAATAGGTCTCCTGGACCAAGTCATGTGCTTTGTCTGAATTGCATGTCAGGCTTAGTGCAAAATAGAACATTTTGTTTTCAAGACTTGTCAAAGAATTTTGAAATTGAATTGTTGTCATGGCTAAAGTTTAGGTTAGAATTATTAAAACATACATTACAATTATCAAACAGCAATTCAAAGCTATCAAATGAAATTAATTCTCCAAAATTCTTTACATATTGTATTTCAAAATAATTTGACCATTCTAAATAAGAATAAACATAAAATTCAGATAATAAATAATTTATACTGATATATTATGTTAATTATAAATTATATAATAGTTGAAATATATTTTCTAATTGTGTTTTTGGCTTATCATATATGTGTTTACACTTATCAAATGAGTATTTTACTTTAAAAATTATGCAAAAAAAAGCCCGGAGCAAATGTCCGGGCTTATCATATATATAAATTTTCAATCAAACTCCAAATCAACGTCAAACAACTCGTACCAAGGAAGTCCATACATGTTCAAAGCCTTCATAAACGGATCAGGATCAAATTCTTCAACATTGAAAACCCCTGGCTTCTTCCATTTTCCTTCAAGATACATTTTCGCACCAATCATAGCTGGTACGCCAGTGGTATAACTTATTGCCTGTGTCCCGGTTTCAGCATAGGCAGCCTCATGGCTACAATTATTGTACACATAATAACAAACCTCTTTGCCATCTTTCAGGCCTTTAATCCGACATCCAATAGATGTTTCTCCGGTATAATTTACGCCTAACTCTTCTGGTTTTGGTAATACAGCCTTTAAAAACTGAATTGGAACTATTTCTTTTCCTTCATAATTAATTGGCTGAATACCTGCCATTCCAATATTTTGAATAACACGCAAATGAGTTAGATATTCCTGCCCAAAGGTCATCCAAAATCGAGCCCTGCGAATGCTGGGAAAATTTATCACAAGTGATTCCAACTCTTCATGAAATATCAGGTATGATTCTTTTTCGCCAATTCTGGGATAATTCAGAGGTTGATGGATTTCGTGTGGCTCAGTCATAACCCATAGGCCGTTTTCCCAATACTTGCCTTTTTGAGTTACCTCTCTGATATTTATTTCCGGATTAAAATTGGTGGCAAATGCTTTTCCATGATTACCTGCATTACAATCAACAATATCTAGGTATTGTATTTCATCAAAATGATGTTTGGCAGCGTAGGCTGTATATACTCCTGAAACCCCAGGATCGAAACCACAACCCAGAATGGCTGTTAATCCGGCCTTTTCAAATTTTTCTCTGTACGCCCATTGCCACTTATATTCGAATTTCGCCTCGTCAAGAGGTTCATAATTGGCTGTATCAAGGTAGGAGACGCCAGTTTCAAGGCAAGCATCCATGATTGTCAGGTCTTGATAAGGCAATGCGACATTGACTACCAGGTCTGGTTGAAACGATCTGATTAGCGTAACTAACTCGGGAACATTATCAGCGTTTACCTGAGCTGTTTGAATATGTTTACTGCCGATTCTGGCAGCAATTGAATCACATTTGGATTTAGTTCTGCTGGCAAGCAGGATTTCAGAAAAAACTTCCGGCAATTCTGCCATCTTATGAGCCACAACTGTACCAACGCCGCCAGCTCCAATGATCAAGACTTTTCCCATTGCAAAGAATTTTTAAATAAATTGAGAACCTGATTAAAAATCTAAATTCTTCATCCATAGGCTTTCCGGATGATTCTATTTAGACTAATCCTGAAGAATCAACCAGAATTACAATATTATTGCGCTTAATTTCTACAATTCCTCCCTGAACTTCAAAATAAATGATATTGCCATTGGATTCTTTTACCTTGATTTTCCCTTCTATGAGTGTAGAAATGGTTGCTGCGTGGTTCATCAGAACCTCAAATGAGCCATCGGCCCCGGGAAGCTTAACCAAATCTGTTTCTCCGGCAAAAAGCTTTTTTTCAGGAGTAATGATTTCCAAGTACATACATCAAATTTTTGAAATATAGCAATGCAATTATTTGGATTGAGCCAAAAGCCTCTCCCCTTTTTCGATGGCATCTTCAATGGTGCCAACCATATTGAAAGCTGTCTCAGGGTATTGATCAACAGCTCCATCCATGATGGTGTTAAATCCTTTGATGGTATCCTCAATTGAGACCCAAATACCTTTCATACCTGTAAAAGCTTCTGCAACATGGAAGGGCTGTGATAAAAACCGCTGGACTCTTCTGGCCCTGTGAACAATCAACTTGTCAGATTCAGAAAGCTCATCCATTCCCAATATCGCAATGATATCCTGCAATTCTTTGTATCGTTGTAGCAACTCCTTTACCCTCAATGCAGTATTGTAGTGTAAATCTCCAATAACAACAGGAGTAAGGATCCTTGAGGTTGAAGCCAATGGATCTACCGCCGGATAAATGCCCATCTCTGAAACTTTTCGGTTTAAGACAGTCGTTGCGTCAAGGTGCGAAAAAGTTGTTGCCGGAGCCGGATCCGTTAAGTCGTCGGCTGGAACATACACAGCTTGTACCGAGGTGATTGACCCATATTTCGTTGATGTAATCCGCTCTTGCATCAATCCCATCTCTGTAGCAAGGGTGGGTTGATATCCTACGGCTGAAGGCATACGTCCCAAAAGGGCCGAAACTTCAGATCCTGCCTGCGTAAAACGGAATATATTGTCCACAAAGAACAAAATATCATTTCCTTTACCCTTTTTATCACCATCCCTGAAATATTCTGCAACACTTAATCCAGATAGAGCAACCCTTGCACGTGCGCCAGGTGGCTCATTCATCTGACCAAAAACCAACGTTGCTTTTGATTTAGCCAACTCTTTTTTATCAACAAGCGATAAATCCCAACCGCCCTTGGCCATGTCTTCTTTGAAAGCTTCACCGTACGTGATAACATCTGATTCAATCATTTCTCGCAAAAGGTCATTCCCTTCGCGCGTCCTTTCACCAACACCGGCAAAAACAGATTGACCATCATATTTTTTTGCTACGTTATTGATTAATTCCATGATTAAGACAGTCTTACCAACACCAGCTCCACCAAAGAGACCGATCTTACCACCTTTTGAATAGGGTTCGAGTAAATCAATCACTTTTATACCGGTGTATAGAATCTCTTGTTCGGTTGATAGATCTTTGTATTTAGGTGGTTGATTATGAATCTCATAGGTTTGATCCTTTGGTATAAAACCTATACCATCAATCCCCTCACCTATCACATTCAAGAGTCTTCCTTTAATTTGATCTCCAACAGGCATTGATATGGCCTTCCCTGTAGCGAAGACTGTCATACCCCTTGATAATCCGTCTGTAGAGTCCATTGCAACCGTGCGAACTGTATGTTCACCAATATGTTGTTCACACTCAAGTACAAGCACTTGTCCGTTGCTTTTCTTTACCTCCAAAGCATCATAAATCTTGGGTAGTTTGGAACTATCCTCTTCGAAACTCACATCGACAACCGGTCCGATGACCTGAATGATTTTTCCTGTTGATTGAGACATATTATTAATATTGAAATATTTGCAAACTATTTTATCAGATTTTTTCCCTTTTCAGATACTTCTTGTTAAAAACTAAGATCCTTTTAATGCATTGGCTCCGCTTACTATCTCCAGAATTTCGCCTGTAATTGCAGATTGCCTTGCTTTGTTGTACTGAAGATTCAAAGCACGGACCAATTCGGAAGCATTATCAGTTGCTTTGTGCATGGCAGTCATCCTGGCTCCATGTTCGGATGCAACAGAATCTAAAATTGCTTTAAAGAATTGAATTTTAAGTGATTTTGGTATGACCGTAGCCATAATTTCATTTACGTCAGGTTCGAAAATATAGTCACTGAAATAATGGTGCGAATCATCATGACTTAGTTTCTCTTCTTTTATTTCAACTGGCAAGAATTGTTCGACCGTTAATTTTTGAATGGCGGCATTTTTAAACTGATTGTACACCAGATCGATATGGTCATACTCACTATTCTCAAATGAATCCATCAGGTCCTGTGCTACCTTTTCTGCGCTGCTGTATTGGAGTCCGTCATACAACTGATGCATCGTTCCTGAAACCGGAATGTTTTTAGCTTTAAAAACATCTGCTCCCTTTTTCCCTATTGCAAGCACATCAACCATGCCATTTTGCAAAAAATGGGAATAAGTCGTTGAAAGTAATTCTTCTATTTTCTTGACAACATTCGAATTAAAACCTCCACACAGACCGCGGTTGGATGTTATCGCTACTATCAGGATTTTTTTAACCTCTTTGTGTTCAGCATACTTATTTTCGAAATCAGCTGCACCATTCTGATTAACAAGATTTACCAATATATCATGCAATTTTTCAGCATACGGTCTTATCTGGATAATGGCATCCTGAGCTTTACGAAGCTTTGCAGCAGACACCATTTTCATGGCTCTGGTTACCTGTTGTGTAGACTTTACCGAAACAATCCGGAGCCGCATCTCCTTTAAATTCGCCATCTGACCACTTTTTTCTTCGAAACCTTCATGTTAATATACAAAATTTTGAACTGTTTTTTTGGCAGCTAGTTCAAGTGCCTGAGTAATCTCATCATTGAGAATTCCCTGACTCAATTGCTGTAATATTTGTGGATATTGACTTGAAAGCAGTTGTAAATATTCTTTTTCGAAATCTTTAATCTTTTCCTTTGGCACATCCATTAACAAACCTTGAGTTCCACAAAAAAGAATTGCAATTTGCTGGTCAACAGGCATTGGAGATGCACTTCCTTGTTTCAGAATTTCGACGTTGCGAGTTCCCTTTTCAAGCACAGATTTAGTAGCTGCATCCAGATCAGATCCAAATTTTGAAAATGCTTCCAGCTCCCTGAATTCTGCCTGTGAAAGTTTAAGCGTACCTGCCACCTTTTTCATGGCTTTTATTTGAGCATTTCCACCAACACGCGATACCGAAATACCAACGTTGATAGCTGGTCTGATACCCGCATTAAAAAGGTGAGATTCCAGAAATATCTGACCATCAGTGATTGAAATAACGTTCGTCGGAATATAGGCTGATACATCACCATCCTGAGTCTCAATGATTGGCAGTGCAGTCAATGAACCACCTCCTTTTACCAGATGCCTGATAGATTCAGGAATATCGTTCATTTGCTGAGCAACAGCCAAGGTTTGGTTGATCTTTGCGGAACGTTCCAGTAACCTGGAATGCAGGTAAAAAATATCCCCTGGATAGGCTTCCCGACCAGGAGGTCTGCGAAGCAACAAGGATACTTCGCGATAGGAAACAGCTTGTTTCGATAAATCATCATAAACAATTAATGCTGCGTGTCCGCAATCCCTGAAAAATTCACCAATGGCAGCTCCTGCAAATGGTGCATAAAATTGCAAAGCGGCTGGATCTGATGCTGTAGACATCACAATAACAGTGTATTCCATTGCCCCATGCTCTTGAAGCGTTTTTGCAATATTGGCTACTGTAGATCCTTTCTGCCCAATGGCAACATAAATACAATAGACAGGCTCACCCTTTTTGAAATACTCCTTTTGATTAATAATGGTATCAATTGCTATGGTGGTTTTACCGGTTTGACGGTCACCAATGATCAATTCCCGTTGACCTCTTCCAATTGGAATCATTGAGTCAATCGCTTTGATCCCTGTTTGCAAAGGTTCAGATACCGGTTGACGGTAGATGACACTGGGGGCTTTTCTTTCCAGAGGCATTTCATACAGAATACCGGTAATTGGCCCTCTCCCATCAACTGGTTCGCCCAAAGTATTGACTACACGGCCAAGAAGTCCATCGCCAACCTGTATAGATGCAATTCTATTGGAGCGCTTTACACTGTCGCCCTCTTTAATTTTTTCAGTTGGTCCTAAAAGAACACAACCAACATTATCCTCTTCAAGGTTTAGCACAATTCCCATCACTCCACTATCGAACTCAACCATTTCATTTGATTGAACATTGGAAAGTCCGTATACCCGTGCAATACCATCGCCTACCTGCAAAACAGTACCAACCTCTTCGAGTTCAGCCGCGGTTTTGAAGCCATCAAGCTGTTGTTTTAAAATTTCAGATACTTCAGCAGGTTTTAATCCAGCCATAATCTTCTATTTAATTTTTAATAAAACTTACTAATTCTCTTTTCATTTTTTTCAATTGGGTCGATACAGAGGCATCCAACTGAAGATCTTCAACTTTTAAAATAAAGCCGCCAAGCAAATTCTCATCAACAGTGGTCGATACTTCTGCTTTGCTGCCAAAATGAGACTGAATCAGCTGATTAAACTGCTTCAACTGTTCTGCATCCAATTTTATAGCAGTAACTAGTTTAGCAGATTTAATGCCTGTTAGTTTGCTATATAATGACTGAAAATTCAGACAAATTTCGTGTAAAAAAATTTCCCGGCTGTTCTTTAAAAGCAAATGGAGAAAATCAAGGGTCAGCCCATTGCATTGATCTTTAAATATACTATCCAGAAAAGTCCCCTTTTCCTTCGTTTTAACCACAGGACTTGACAGTAACTCCTTTAGTCTTGGTTGAGTTTGAAGGAGGTGCAACAAGAAGTCGATATCCTTCTTGACCGCATCCAACAAATTTCGTTCGACAGCAGAGGAAAAAAGTGCCTTGGCGTAACGTACTGATATCTTACTCTCGTTCAATTAATTCAATTTTATGTTCTCCAAATAGTTACTCACCAATTCTTTCTGCTTTTTAGTATCTGAAAGATGCTCTTTAAGGATTTTCTCAGCTATTTCAATTGAGAAAGTAGAAATTACAGCTTTCATTTCATTTACTGCTTCAGTTCTTTCTCTGGAAATAGCCGATCTTGCCTCTTCCATTACCTTATTTGCCTCCGTGACCGCAGCATTTTTAGCGTCACGCACAATGGAATCCTTCAATTCTCTTGCTTCTTTAACTATTCTTTCTCTTTCCACCATGGCTTCCTTGAGCAATTTCTCGTTACCAGCCTGCAACTTTAGCATTTCACTTTTAGCAGTTACAGCTGATTGCAGAGCCTTTTCGATAGAATCCTCACGTGCGGAAAGTGCTGTTAAGATAGGCTTCCAGGCAAATGCCTTGAGTAATATAATCAAAAGTGTAAAAGAGAGCACCATCCAAAACAACAGACCAAAATCAGGCATTACCAAACCCATGGGATAGAATTTAAATAATTAATAAAAAAGGCAACAAAAACGCTAAACAAAAAGGATCAAAAAGCAAATAACCATGGCAAAAAATGCCGCTCCTTCGATTAGTGCCGCTGAAACGATCATATTTGAACGAATATCACCGGCAGCTTCAGGTTGGCGTGCAATGGCTTCAACAGCCCCACCTCCGATACGTCCGATTCCAATACCAGCACCAATAGCCGCTAAACCAGCACCAATTCCTGCTCCTAATTTTGCCAATGCGACATTGGCCACAACTTCTAAAATCACTCCTAATGTAAACATATTTACTTTTCTTTAAAGTTATTAAATTGCTTAATATGAATAGTTTAATTTAAAAAAGAATATTATTAATGACTTTTTTCCGCATGCTCCTCATGCTGTTCAAGGGCCATACCAATGTATAGCGCAGATAGCAGCGTGAAGACATAGGCCTGAATAAACGCAACCAATAATTCAAGCAATAACATAAATATCGCGAATAAAACAGTAATTACTGATACTCCATAACCCGCAAAAATACTTTTCTCCCCGAAAATGAAGATCAAACTGTAAAAACCCAAGGCTATGATGTGACCAGCTGTAATATTGGCAAAAAGCCGCACCATCAGTACAAATGGTTTCGTGAAAACACCCATAATTTCAACAAATGGCATGAGCGGTATTGGTAATTTTAACCACCAGGGAATTCCGGGTGCATTTACAAGGTGGGTATAATAATCTTTCGATCCACTAAATAAAATAATCACAAATGAAAACATAGCCAATACCAGAGTGACAGCAATATTTCCTGTAAGGTTAGCCCCCCCAGGCAAGATTGGTATAAGCCCCATTAAATTATTTATAAGGATAAAGAAAAAAACAGTCAACAAATAAGGAAGGTATTTTTGGTATTTTTCTTCGCCGATTGAAGCTCTAACCACATCGTCACGGACAAATAAGACAATTGGTTCCAGCCAGCTCTGAATTCCTTTTGGTGGTCTGTCGTAACCAGACTGGTACCTCCTGGCAATGGAGATAAATATTAATAGTAGAATAATTATGCTGACAAATAAGGAGACGACATTTTTTGTTATTGAAATGTCAAAAGGCCTGGATTCAGAGCCATCATTGGACAACTCCACAATTTTACCTTTGTATTTTGACTCTTCACCACCAATTCGAAAACCTTCATAGCTGACAGTTCCGTGGTGAAATTTATTAGAGATGAAAAAATGAAAACCAGTTTGCTGACTGTAAAGGATCACAGGCAGAGGAACACTTATGTGTGTGGTTCCTATTTTAGCAATATGCCACTCATAGGAGTCGGCAATATGCTCCATGATGAGCTTGCTGGCATTAAATTTCTCGGCTGTAGGTTCAATTCCAGCAACTGCATGTTCCTCTGCATTTGTTTTGAGGAATGAGGACAAAACTAAAGCACAGAGTATTAGTAGTATTCTAAAAGCTTTCAGCATTTCCGGTTTTTTGTGCGTCAAATTTAAATTTTTAATTTGAAGATTTCGGATTTTTTTTCAAAAAATTCGAAATTTCTACGACTTCGAAAATTGTGAATAACAAATAAAGTACTAAAAAAGTGATAACAAAATTAACTGCACTTGTTCGGTCAATTAGCAGGCAAACTAAAATAAAAACCAGATATATAAAGAGTTTGATGGACATAACCGAAAGAAAAGTAGTATTGAATCGTCTTGGGTTCAATTGAAACGAACTCATTAGTCTCAAATGGCTAATAACCGTGACTAAAGCCACCACCGCAAACTGAAGTGGAAAAATCTTCAAATAATAATCCTTTATTACCGTATCATACAATATTAAGGATAAACCTATCAAAACCAAGCAAAATAGCAGGGCTTTCTTAAGAAAAAAACGTTTCTCTTTGCTTATCATATATCGTAATTAAATGGAGTTACTATTTGGAGAAAATTGCTTTAAAAAATAGGTACAGTGATAAAATTGCTGCCAAAATGATTAATATAATGGTAAAAATATGAATATCCAGTCGAAAATAATTGTCCAGAAATTTTCCGCCAAAGCCACCAACTACAACAAGCACAATCATTTGAAATACCAATCCGAAGTATTTCGCATAAGATTTCATATAGTCGTACTTATTTTCTTTAAGCATTGATTGCCAGAATATTTAAATGAGGTTCTTTAATTCCGCGATGACCGTGTTTAGGATTGTTAAGTTCCAACCGTTGTCCCATGTAATTTAAAAATAGATCTTCCATTTTAATCAAGATAGCGTTTCGTTAATTCCTCATAGGCGTCAATCCTCCTGTCTCTTAGAAAAGGCCACCATCTCCTGACATTTTCAGAACTATTCAAATCAATATCAACAATTAAATTATCATCAGCCAATTCAGATGCCATGGCGAGAATTTCGCCCTGGGGTCCAGCGACAAAACTATGTCCCCAAAATTTAATTCCTTCTGAATCAGATGATTCATCAGTTTCGTGTCCGGTGCGATTAACGGATACAACAGGTAATCCATTGGCAATCGCATGACTTTTCTGAATAGTAAGCCATGCGTCAACCTGCCTTTTCCGTTCTTCTTCTCCATCATTTGACGTCCATCCTATGGCTGTCGGATATACAAGGATTTGAGCACCTGCCAGCGCCATCAGCCTGGCAGCTTCTGGATACCATTGGTCCCAGCAGACCAATACACCCAGTTTTCCTACGGATGTTTGAATAGGCTTAAAACCAATGTCCCCGGGTGTGAAATAAAATTTCTCATAAAAATTTGGATCATCTGGAATATGCATTTTTCGGTAGGTTCCAGCGATAGATCCATCTCTTTCAAAAACAACAGCAGTATTATGATATAGACCGGCAGCTCTTTTCTCAAAGAGTGAGGTCACGAGAACAATCTGTAAAGTTTGAGCAAGACTGGAGTAATAATCAGTTGACTTTCCAGGAATTGTGTCAGCAAGATCAAAATTTGATATATCCTCCGCTTGACAGAAATACTTTGACTCATGAAGTTCTTGCAAAACAACCAATTCCGCACCTTCTGAAGCACATTTTATGATATTTTCAGTAAGTTTCTTTCTGTTTAGAGCTAAATCAGAAGAATTGGATTGCTGAATGAGGGCTACTTTTAACATATGAATTAAGTCGTTGTTTTTCTATTTGATACTTATATCACTCCAATCGGAAGCTGCATGGTAACACAATGAAGCGAACCATGTTGTCGAATCAGAGTTGAACATTCAATACCAACTACTTCCCTATCAGGAAAAGCTTTCTGCAGGTTGGCTCTGGCAATTTCGTCTTTTGATGTTGAATAAAACGGAATTAATACTTTATTGTTGATAATAAGAAAATTAGCATATGTTGCAGGCAATCTCATCCCATTTTCATCCTTAACACAATCGGCCATTGGCAGAACAATAAGCTGATAAGGATCCCCTTCCTGAGTCCTAAATGACTTGAGCTCATTCTCCATTTCATTTAACTGGGCGAAATGCTCATCAGAAGGATCGTCACATTTTACAAAAGCGATGCTCTTCTCATTGCAAAAACGAGCTAACGTATCTACATGACTATCGGTATCATCTCCTGCTAGATAACCACTTGATAACCAAAGAACACGACTAATATTAAACACCTTAATCAAATACCTTTCAATCTCATCTTTTGACAATTTTTGATTTCTATTCCTTGAAAGTAAGCATTCCTCTGTAGTGAGGAGGGTCCCCTTCCCATCGGTTTCAAAACTCCCCCCTTCAAAAACAAAATCCAGGTAATTTCTATAGGAGACATCCTTCGAAAAGAGCTTTTTGTCAAATATTTGCCGAGTCAACTGATTGTCTAAGAAGGCAGGGAATTTTAAACCCCAACCGTTGAATTGAAAATCAAATAATTCTGGTTTACCATCAACGAACAAAGTAACTGGTCCATGGTCTCTGGCCCAGGTATCATTGGATTCAAGTTGAACCAAAATCAAATTTTTCAACAATGATTTGTCTATTTTTTGGGAAACTATATCAGAATCAGAACAGATTACAAGAAGCTTCTCTTCTTTTAATATTTCATTGGCTATCAATGCAAAACAATTAGTTACCTCATCCAAAAGATCAATCCAATCACTCTTTTTGTGAGGCCAGGTAACCATTACTCCGCTTTGCGGATACCATTCGGGCGGTAAAAATTTAGATTTAAAGGACTCCATCACAGACAAAGGTATATAAAAAGCTTGAACAGCTAAATAAGACCAAGTATATGTATTAAAAAGAACTTATTTTGAACCTCCAAAGGATTTTAAAATCTCACTCAAAAACTGATTGTGGTCAAAATTAACCTCGCCAAATCCTAACCTGACAACGACTATTTGCTTTGAAGGAATAATGAAAATACGTTGACCGCGGTGGCCCTGACAAGCGTACATATCCTCAGGGACATTGGGCAATCCCTTAGAGCGATTGAGCCAAAATTGAGCTCCGTATGTGCCATTCGACGCCTTTGCCGGCGTAGTGGAGTAAATAACCCAATCTTTTGGAAGTATGCTATCTCCCTTCCAAACACCATCTTGCAAATACAATTGACCAATTTTTGCCCAATCTCTGGCAGTAGCGTAGCCATAGGAGGAACCTACAAAATTCCCCTCCTCATCAGACTCCATCCTCATACTTGACATTCCAATTTTCGAGAAAATTTCGGCATAAGGAAATTCATGGTATTTTTTATCATCATTCAAGGTTTTCCTAACAATGCCGGATAGTATATTTGCCGTCCCAGACGAGTATTTCCATTCACTACCGTGATTTTTTTCGAATGGAAAGCCAATTGCATATTTATAACAATTAGGCTCCCGATAGAGCATGGTTGTTACATCCGAAATATCTCCGTAATCTTCGTTCCACTTCAATCCGCTACTCATTTGCAGCAGATCATTTAAAGTAATATCCCTGCGCTTGTCCTGAAGCCACTCTTCGATAGGCGCTGAAGCATTAACGGATAATTTGCCACGCTTCACTAAAACTCCGACCATGGCATTTACAATGCTTTTATTCATAGACCACCCCCATAGTCTGGTTTCAGCTGAAATAGATTGCTCCTTCCAATACTTTTCGTTTACCAACTTTCCTTTATAAATCACAACTACAGCAGCTGTTCGCTTAATTTTCATTCCAGGTTCATCAAAAGCATGCTCTACTGCATTATTCAGACCTACTGTATCAATTTCAGGGAATTTAAAATAACTTTTACTCTCCCCATCTGGCCATTCGAATTTCCATGCTGAGCCAGCAGTTTCTTTTTGTAATGAGGAAGTTGGAGAATCGGATGTTGATGACTGATCGAAACACAAGTTGCAGCCTAAGCCATCCCTGAAAATTGCTTTCTGTTTTGCAAGACCAAAAAGACTGGTAGTCACGCTCTTTTCAACGTAATCGATCTTGCTTCGGGTAAATTTGACAAGAGAATAATCAAGGTCATTCGTCTGGACGTTTTCTGCATCTCTTCCGGCAACAAATATCCCGGAAGCCATGCATTTTGCTCCATATCCGGTGGCTACGTATAATTTAGGATATTGAGATGTTCCTATTACAAGAGCTGCTGCAATGATCAATAAAGTAATCCAAATACTTCTTTTCATCTGATTATAATTTGCTTTTTAATTGCCAGATGGAATTCCCAGCTGACGAATTCGGTTGGTGTGAATATTGTCTCATGGGTATTTCATGCGCATTTATTTTGTGTTCTTGGTTTTAGCATAGAATTACGATCCCTGAAACAGGAGATTCTGCCTGAAGGATGAGTTATTCACTCAAATCTACTTTAAATTGGAGATACCTGCAAGTGTTGCTTTTACTAAAAGTTTGGCAATTTGCAGATTGTATATCTCTCATAAGCAAATGATTTTCTACATTTGACACATTATCTCAACCTTAAAAACTTATGGGGTCTCTTTTCAAATATTCATTAATTGAAGTAATTAACTGCAAACAAATAAGAGAATTTAATGAATTTCCGGTTTGTTTATATAAAAATGATCGAAATTGGTGTCGACCTTTGGATGCAAGTGTAGAGGAAATTTTTGATGGAGAGAAAAATAAGCACCTTAAAAATGGAGAGATCGTACGATGGATTTTAAAAGATACAAATGAATGTTGTCTTGGTAGAATCGCAGCATTTTATACAGAACATTCATTCAGTCAATTTGATATACCCACAGGGGGAATTGGTTTTTTTGATTCAGTTGATAACCAGGAAGTAGCAAATAGTCTATTTGATAAAGCCAAAGAATGGCTCGCATCCAAAAAGTTAGAGGCTATGGATGGTCCAATTAACCCTGGCATGAGAGATGCTTTCTGGGGCTGTCTCGCAGATGGGTTTCATGAACCGGTGTATCAGATGCCCTATAATTTCCCATATTACAAAAACCTTTTTGAGGAATATGGATTTAAAAACTATTTTAATCAATATACATACCAACGCACTTTTGAGGACACTTCAGATCTTCATCCTGTTTTGTTCCGCACTGCTAACAGAATATTGTCTAATCCGGATTACGAGTTTAAGTTGATTGAGAAAGGAAACTATCAGTTTGCACTTGATTTTCAGTCCATTTACAACAAAGCATGGAGTAAATTTACAGGAACAAATGACATAACAGAACAAGAAACAATGCTCCTGCTAAAATCGATGGAGCCGATCATGGACGAAAGGCTTATCATGTTCGGATATTTCAAAAAAGAACCAATTGCCTTTTTCATCAATATGCCTGATATTGGACAAATTACGAAGAAATTTAATGGCAAATTCAATTGGTTCAACAAGTTGCTATTCCTCTGGAACCTTAAAGTACTTCACAGCGTGGACAGGGTAATCGGTCGTATTTTTGGTGTAATTCCCGAATTTCAAAATAAGGGAGTTGAAGGTGCTCTTGTATTGTTTTTCAACAATCAGATTCTAAAACCAACATTCAAATACAAAACATTTGAATTGAACTGGATTGGTGATTTCAACCCAGTAATGATGAAAGTAGCTGAATTTATTGGCGGATCTATTTATAAAACACATATTACCTATCGGTATCTTTTTGACAGGAAAGCTGAGTTTAAAAGAGCACCTTTGGTTAACCAGGCGGGAAATGGAAAACTAATTTCTTCTGCCCATGTAGATGGAAACATAATATAGCAAGGTAGCCAGAGATGACAAAGCAGCAACTACATAAGTGTAGCCAGCCCATCTCAATGCATCTTCAGCTTTATCATGTGTTTGTGTTGTCGTAATACCACTGGTTTGCAACCAGACTAAAGCCCGGTTACTTGCATTTATCTCGACAGGTAAAGTAATAAAGCTGAATAGCGTCGTCATGGCAAACAAGAAGATGCCAAATAAAAGAAGTGCCGGAAAGGATTGAACCATCAAGATACCTGCAAGTAATACCCATTGCAAATATCTCGAACTGAAACTTACAGCAGGCACTAAAGAAGAACGTAATCCAAGCCATGCATATGCCTGGGCATGCTGAACAGCATGACCGGTTTCGTGCGCAGCTACGGCAGCTGCTGCTACATTGGTTCCATAATATACTTCCTCGCTGAGATTAATCGTTTTGTCTGCAGGATTGTAATGATCAGTTAATTGGCCTTCGACCGATTCGATTTTCACGCCATATATCATATTATCTCTCAGCATTTTTTCAACAACCTCTTTGCCTGACATGCCATTGGCTGTAGGTATTTTGGAATATTCAGCAAATCTTCTTTTTAACTGATGACTGACCAGCCAACTGGCTAGTGCAAATCCAATAAAAATTATCCAAATCATAGCTTCGTTTTTAAAATTTTACTGTATTAATTCAGACAAAAACCACTCCAAAAATTAAATAATGAAAATTTGTCAGGAATCTATTCTGACTTGTCTACCAGAAAATCCGCCTCAGAAACGCCACCGGATAAAATGAATTTCATGGCTTCGGCAGGTGAAATATTCAGCGGTTTAATTCTATTTGCAGGAACTATATACAAAATACCTGAAATATTGTAAGATAAAGGAAAATAAACAGCCACTTTCCCTTCAAGACCCATAATCTCTAATTTGTCGTTGGTTAAAAAGCCCATTCTCCATAAATCATTTTTCTCATCAACCAATACAATCACCGGCCGATGAAATTTCTTCTCTTTTCCAACGAAGGCAGAGAATAAATCTTTTACGGATGTATAGATTAATCTTAAAATAGGAGTTTTGTCTAAAACCCCATTTATCAGGAACTTAATTGGTTTTGCAAAGATTGTCTCTCCAATTATTCCGAGAAAAATCAGCAAGAATATGAAAATTAAAATGCCTAAACCGGGAATCTTTAACTGAAGATATTTTTCCAGAAAAGTACTTAGCAATCCATCGGTGAATTGAAATAGAAAAAAGACAATATATACGGTTGCTGCCAAAGGTGCTATTAGCAACAAACCCTGTATAAAATATGCACCCAAACGTTTCATCACAATAGTAGAATTTGGATGCAAATATAATCAAAACCAAAACTATTTTGAGAACATTAGAACCCTACCAGAGTTGAATCGCATGCGAATAAGTCTTCCTTCTTAAATCATTTCGCCATACGCATTGCAGAATCCACGACCTTAATCATAGTCAAAAGCATTTTAAACGGCTTAACTGCCTCAACTGCATGAATTTTACCCGTTGGTAATATGATGCAATCACCTGTACCCATCAAAAACTTAGATTCTTCAATAGAAAACGAACATTCTCCATCCAAAATCTGTACCAGTGCATCAAACGGCGCAATGTGCGGACTTAAACCCTGACCTGAATCAAAGGCAAAAAGTGTAACTGTTCCGGACAATTTTTTGATAATTGTTTTGCTTACAACTGCATCTTTTGAATAATCAATGTCTTTGGCTAAATTGAATAATATTCCTGTTTCCATTTTGAAGTACTTTTATTTATATTATTGAAATTAAAATAAATGTGCTGTTTAACTAAATCCATTGTTCAAGTAAAATTTCACCTTTTATACTGACGGTAACAGATTTTACAGGTACCTTCCTGATTGACCGTTGAACCGCCATCTGCACCAATTGAAGCAATCCACCGCAACAAGGTACTTCCATTATTAGCACTGTAATGGTATTGACTTTGGATTGATCGATGAGATCTATGAATTTATTCAGATAAATTTCTTTGCCTTGATCCAATTTAGGACAAGCTATAACCAATGATTTGTTTTTCAGCCAATTAGAATGAAAATCACCCAATGAAAAGGCTGAACAATCTGAAGCAACCAGGAGGTCAGATCCCTGGAAATATACTGCTGCCGGATTAATCAAATGCAACTGAACAGGCCATTGTCTCAATTGACTAGCTTGAGGTGTTGAATCTTCAGAACGCATTGGCTTTAAGGAAGATGGATCAAAGACAACTGTTTGCGACCCAGGGCAACCACCACCATTTGAACTATTCTTCGCTGTTGTAACAACTTGATGAACAGCGGCTTTTACATCCCGGATCTCAAAACTTAATTCCGATTCATGTTCCATTAAATACCCCATTCCCTGCTTTAAATATATAGTCTCATTGTGCTCTCTTAGATGACGCAAATGAGCTACAACAGTATTAAACCCTTTTCCAATCATCGCTTCCATTACTTTTAGCTCATCATATGGTTCTGCCTCACGATTTTCGATTGTAATAGCCCCTTCCGGGCAATGTCCGATGCAAGCACCCAATCCGTCGCACATCAGTTCACTAATCATCCTTACCTTTCCATCGATAATTTGCAAGGCTCCTTCATGACAATTTGGCACACAATCACCACAGCCGGTGCATTTATCCTCATTAATCTTTATTATATCTCTTTTCATAGTCATAACAATAATTTGAATATCCTGTATTTATTTGTATTTACAAAACCTAATATTTCGATTCTGACTTCAAAAGTATGCCATACAGTTAAATTAAATTGTAACAATAGTTACATTTACAGAAAAAAGTTCAATGTATGATATAATATACAATTCACCTCTTTTTAAAGGATTAACTATTGTTGAATTAAATACCTTATTTCTTCAAATTCAATTCCAGGTAAAGACATTTAGAAGTGGTGAAATCTTAGCGCATGCTGGCGATGACGTAAACAGAGTCATTCTGCTGTTAAATGGGCGTCTTCAGGGTGAGATGATTGATTTTGCTGGTAATTCATTGAAAATTGAGGAGTTGGAGCCACCTCAGATGGTTGCTGCTGCCTTCCTTTTCGGCCCAAAAAACATATTCCCGGTATATTTAAGCGCAAAAACTGATGGGAAAATATTAGTCATACCCAAGAAGGAGTTCATCGTTTTGCTTTCTCGGGAATCTCGGGTAATGGTAAACTATTTAAATATTGTTTCTGGTAAAGCTCAGTTTCTTAGCGGGAAAATAACCTTCCTGTCGCTTAAAACAATTAAAGAAAAGATTGCATACTATTTGCTGCAAAAGATGAAAAATGGTGAAAGCGGCATTATCAAAGTTGAACAAACGCAGACAAATTTGGCCGATCTTTTTGGTGTGACGAGACCTTCCCTAACAAGAACAATCCTTGAGATGGAGAAAAGGGGTATTTTGAAATGGTCCAGAGATCAGGTTTCAATTTCAGATCTCAAACAATTAAATTTAATTCTGGGACGATAGGCAGAATGACATCAAATCTTGAAAAATTCATCAAGAAGATGAATATATTTGGTAAAAATGGTATTCCATATTTGTTTATCATTGATTATGAGATGAATGATCCATTAATATTCATTTTAGATGACACTGCGAAGAATAATATTTACTACTCTATCCAAGGACTGCGCAATTTTTCTGACACAATAAGTGAAAATCAGCCACTGCATTTTGCTAAAAAGCCAATTGAATATTCCAGATATAAAACTTTATTTAATAAAGTTTTGAAACAGATTCAACTTGGAAATACTTTTTTGCTAAACCTTACATTTCCAACAAAAGTTGAAACAAATTGGAGTCTCAGAAAGATTTTTGAAAGGAGTAGTGCACCATATAAGTTATTGGTAAAAGATGATTTTGTCCTATTTTCACCAGAATGCTTTGTTAAAATTAGTGACGGAGTGATTTCTTCTTTCCCAATGAAAGGAACCATCGATGCTTCGTTATTAAACGCTGAAGAATTAATTTCCAATGATTTAAAAGAGAAAGCTGAGCATGCAACCATAGTTGATTTGATCCGGAACGACTTATCGATGGTCGCTAGCGATGTTAAGGTCAGCAGGTATAGGTTTATTGAAGAAATTGTTACACATGATAAAAGATTGCTTCAGGTTAGCTCTGAAATCACCGGCACTTTATCTAATGATTATAAGTCTAATTTAGGAACAATTATTTGCAAGTTATTACCCGCAGGATCAATTTGTGGTGCCCCAAAAGATTCTACCTTGAAAATAATTGAAGAAGTTGAAGGATACAAGAGGGGCTACTATTCTGGTGTTTTTGGAATATTTGACGGCCATAATCTCGACTCAGCCGTTATGATTCGATATATTGAGCAGAAAGATGGCCAAATGTACTACAAAAGCGGTGGAGGAATTACAATGAACAGTGATCCGGAAAAAGAATTTAATGAATTAATAGACAAAGTATATGTTACAGCTTATTGAAACTATCTGTTGTGAAAATGGAAATTTTCAGCGACTTCCCCTTCATGAGGACAGAATGAACAGGTCAAGGAGACATTTTCTTGGAGTTTGTTCACCAATAACACTCTCACAATCACTCATTATACCGGAAGATCTACAGAAACAAAAAATCAAGTGTAGAGTTACCTACTCAAATTTGATTGAAAATATTGAATATGAGCCTTATATAAATAAAAAAATTGAAAGCTTGAAATTGATTCAAGCAGATGCGATTGCCTACTCTTTCAAGTTTAAAAATAGGGATTCGCTGATCGATTTGTTGAAACAAAGGGGTGAAATGGATGAAATTTTGATGGTAAGGAGCGGTTTCATTACAGATACAAGCTTTACAAATATTGTATTTTTGCAGAATGGATATTGGTATACTCCTGCCATGCCAATGCTTGCAGGAACAAGGAGAGAGGATTATTTAAAGAATTGCAAGATCTTTCCCCGCAATATCAGACCTTCAGAGCTAAAATATTATGAAGAAGCAAGGTTAATTAATGCCATGCGGTCTTTGGAGAATGCTGAACCAATCCTTATTGAGCAAATTCGCTGGTAGATTGATGATAATATCCTCAATAATAAGGATTCTACGATAAATAGTTAATATTTAAAAAGCAATCCCAATACTGATGCCACTCCTAATCCATGGGTAAGGCATTGAACTACCTTTTACTTCAATCTGATCTGATCCCTTTCTGGTAACGGTAATCTTACTTGAAAACATGGAAGGCAATTGATCAACATTATCTCTAATACCACTTTCTACTTTGTCAATCATACCGGTATCCTTTGAAGTTACTGTTGCAGATAAATTCGCCAGACCAGCCTCCAAACCAAGAAAATAGAAATCGACACATACTATTTTGGCGATCAGAAATTGAACACCCCATTGAATCCCCAAATTCAATGTTGTACCCTTAATGTCATAGTTTTCATTGTAATATACTGCTGGATATACATCATTGTTTCTCCTGTAATTATCGGCGCTGGCGGATATTTTCTGATATTTCAGGTAAGGCGAAAAGTAAAACCCAAAAGGCCTGGGTTTATGGCCAGCGTAGTGCCTGTATGCGGCACGAACTGACATGGTGCTAAATTCGTCATTGGTAATCTTATTGTCATTATTATTGATACCAAATTTGTCGGCAAACGGTTTAGGCTGTGCAATCCCCAGTCCAAAAATAAAAGAGCTCTTTGGACTGAATTTCCTTTCATACTCAAACGAAAGGTTATTAAATGCCAGGTTTACTGGCAAGAATTTAAATGAATTTTTTGGTCCGGTAGCAATAGTATCAGAATTTTCTGAAACATCCTGTCCCATTGCATAAATGGAACAAAAAGCAAGGAACAAAAATAAAGTTCTGGTTTTCATGGCTTTGGATTTAATTTAGTGACATAAAGTTAATCTATAATATGTAAATAAACAAATTTTAGATTTCTATCATTAAAACGACCTGAATCAAATGTGAGGATATGAAAATGAAAGTGGTGTAAATCTCAGATTTACACCACTTTATGTGACCCCACCGGGATTCGAACCCAGATCAAAAGAACCGGAATCTTCCATTCTA
>JBAXED010000063.1:0-21171 GCA_037140615.1 Prolixibacteraceae bacterium | reverse complement strand
GGCCGGATTTTTTTATCTGTTCTTTTTACTTAATTGTTCCCGCATGTACTTCCCTGAACCGGTTAGTTGTTCGATGCTCCATCCTCCTGTCTCGGCGGCTCCGGGAAGCATCAGGGCAGTAGTTTCGTTTTTATCTGTTACATTCCAATTGACCCAGCTAAGACGATTTTTTTCCATCCAGTCCATCCATCGCCCAGTCTTTTCAAGGTTAAACTCTCCGTTTCCATTTGATTCGCCTACTCCCCATTCTGTCACAAAAAGGGCCAATCCCTTTTCCATTGCCGACTCAGCCTTAGCCCGCAACTTCTCCTGATGATTGGGATCTGAGGCATAAAAATGAAAAGAATAAACCAGATTATCAAATCCTTTGATCGGATCGGCAGCTGCCACATCTACATCCTGATCCCATCTTGGCGATCCAACCACGATGATGTTTTTCGAATCGAAATGCCGGATCGTTTTGATCACTTCAATAGAATACAATTTCACGACATCCCAATTCTGTCTGGCCGGTTCATTGAAGATTTCATAGATCACGTTTGGTACCCCTGAATATTTTTTTGCCATCATGGTAAAGAACGCCTTTGATTCCTCCAGATGCTTTTCGGCATTGTGATCGTGCCAGTCAATAAGCACATAAATGCCTTCGCTGATGGCTTTGTCTATCACGGTAGTCATCAACTTTAGTTGTTCTTCCTGATTGGTTAAATAGCCTCCCTGTGGCTCTACGCCCATCGAGGCACGCAAGACTGAAATATTGAAATCCTTAACCAACCAACCAACGAGCTCTGCATTGTAATATTTCTTTCCACCCCAAAGACTCCATGACAAGGATAATCCGCGCAATTGGGGCGGCTGCCCGTTTTTGTTGATCATTTGATTGCCTTCAACCCTAAGCGAACCATTTAAAACAACAGGAGGGACAGGTGTAAGAGCAATCGAATTAAAATTTAATGTAAAGCAAACTACAAAAAAATAAAAGGACAGCTTCATAAGAATAGTATTAGTTAATATGCCTAAATTCTGACAAACAATAGCGACAACCGACTCTTGTTTATGCTGGCAGCTGGACAACCTCTAAGGAGGAATGAAGCGAGGTATACGAACTTTGTCTCCTCAATTCAATACCTCGAGCTTGAACGCAATAGCAAATGGAATATTATTTTTTGTCACGGTAGATAGATCCACCAATTTATAGTTTACCCGATAAATTCCGGCTGGCAATTTTCCGATAAGTATGGTGTCGTTGGTAAGCACACAAGGTGCCATAATCATGCTGTTGAATTGCTTTTCGATGTCAATGGTACTACCATTTATCTGAACCTTGTTGAGCCTGTTGTATTTGCAATCTTCGTAGATTACCAGCTTAACATCAACCGAAGATGTTGGTACATCTGGCAGGACTTTCATTTTGAATTGAGCCAATTCAGCGGTTGTATGAACAGGAAGAGGTAGTTCGTAAGGCGAATTCTGGCACGAATAACAGGCGGCCAACATACATATCAAAAAAATATGGAGAAATTTCACGACTAAAACTAAAATAAAATTTAAAGACAATTAGTTGGACCAACCTACAAATATGTAGTTAATTTTGTTTCAAAGTTAATCCATTTACCATGAAAACTATTCTTGTCTTTTCCCTCTTTATTCAGCTTTCTCTCTCAATTTTTGCACAACCAGGATCTAAATATGCATTGGTAATCCATGGCGGTGCAGGAGTAATGTCTCAACAATCCATGACTCCTGAGATGCAGAAAGAGTATATTTTTGTTTTGGAACATGCATTGCAGGTTGGCGACTCTGTTTTGAAATCCGGGGGGAATAGCATGGAGGCTGTGGTAAAAACCATCATGGTATTGGAAGACTCTCCCCTATTCAATGCAGGCAAGGGAGCTGTTTTTACCCATGAAGGGACTGTTGAGCTGGATGCATCAGTGATGGACGGCAAAACGCTTGGAGCAGGTGCAATAGCTGGAATCACAGATATTCGCAATCCCATACTTCTTGCAAGAACCGTGATGGAGAAGTCTGAGCATGTATTCCTGACAGGGAAGGGTGCTTCTCAATTTGCCGTAGAGCAGGGATTTAAGCTAGTTCCAAACAGTTATTTCTACACAGATAAAAGATACCAGCAACTGCAGGAACTATTGAAAAAAGAGCGGAAAACAGGCACAAATGACAAGCATGGCACAGTTGGTTGTGTGGCGCTTGATATAAATGGCAACATTGCTGCGGGAACTTCAACCGGCGGCATGACCAACAAAAAATATGGCAGGATAGGTGATTCGCCCATCATAGGAGCCGGAACATACGCCAGCAATGCCACAGGCGGATTCTCATGCACTGGCCATGGTGAATATTATATCCGGCTTGGATTTGCACGGGATATATCTGCTATGATGGAATACCAGAAGTTGGATATTCAAAAAGCCTGTCAGGCGGAAATCTCAAAGCTAACCCAGCTTGGCGGAACAGGAGGGGTTATAGGGCTTGACAAAGCCGGCAATATCGCCATGGAGTTCAATACTTCAGGAATGTTCAGAGGTTTTATCAAATCGAATGGAGAGAAACAATTAGCTATATTTAAATAAAAAAAGGCCGGGAAAATTTTCCGGCCTTTTTTTATTTAAATAGTTCTCTACTTGTACAATACTGGTTTACCAAAACCAACAGCCTCAAGAGCATCCAGCTGAGTTTTTGCATCACCTACAACTACATAATACATTTTAAAAGGATCGATGTATTTATTGGCAATTTGAAGTTCTTTTTCAATTGTCAGACCTTTAACATATGCCTCCTCCTTCTTGATATAATCAGCCGGAAGGTCGTAACTTGTCATGGTATTTAACATACCCATTAGTCCACCCAGAGTTTCAAAACGCAAGGCATTCCCCTTTAACAGGGAAGACTTGGTAAAGTCTACATATTCCTGAGATATTCCCTTGCGGTATTTTTCCATCTCAGTTTTGAAGATAGTTACGGACTCCAGAGTAGAATTTGTCCTAACCCTTGATGAAGCTACAAACTGACCGTATTCTTTTGATCCCGAAAAGTTTGATCTGGCACCATAGGTAAATCCCTTTTCTTCTCTCAAAATCATGTTAAATACGCCATTGAAAGATCCGCCAAGTTTATAATTTGCAACGTATGCCGGATAAAAATCAGGATTGGTGCGAGGAATAGAAGGTGCACCGATAGAAATGACGGATTGTTTGGCCCCCGGAACATCCACAAAGTAAATTTGTGATTTTTCAGGAGCTACAGGAACTGCCAGCTTTGGTATTTCGACCTTTTTTGCAGCCCATTTGGAATTCAAGGAAGAGAGAGCTTTTTTCACCCGATCTTGGTCAATATTGCCGACAATCAGAAATTTAGCAACTGATGGAGAAATATATTTAGCGTAATACTCCTTTAAATCATCCATTGTAATTGAAGCAACCGAACTCTCGGTTCCTGATGCATCAACAGCAAGAATATTATCCCCGAAAATCAATTTATTCAAAGCTTTGGATGCTAAAAAATCAGGACTGGCAGAACTTCTCTTTAAACCATTAATTATGCGGCTTTTAGCTAGCTCAAATTGTTCCTTGTCCCATCTTGGTTCGAGCAAAATCTCTTCAAGTAATTCAAGTGATTTCTCAAAATTACGGGTAAGCATACCACCAGAACTGCGGAAACCTCCTGAACCTACTTCGATCGAGATATCTTCGTTGCTGGCACTAACACGTATTTGAGATCCCAACAATCCAATTACGTCTTCCAGTTGCTCGGGTGTTTTATTTTTGGTTCCTTCATTCATCATACTAGCCATCAGACTGGCAACTCCTGCCTTTGCGACCTGATCCAATTGATGTCCGCCTTCTATTGAAAGAGAATATTGCACCAATGGCAATTCATTTTGGGTAATACCGGAAATTTTAATTCCGTTCGACAGAGAGGCTGACCATGGTTTCGGAATGTTAACCTCAGGATCCGGTCCGGAGGCAGGCTTAACCGTGCGATCCAAAATCGTCTTTGTTTTTGCAACAACCTCCTCGGCAGCAGCAGTAGCTTTTACCTCTGCAGCCTTTGTAACGTCCTCTTCGACAATACCTGCATTAACAGAACCTTGAACTACAAGTTTAAGATCACCTTTGGGTACAAAGCTTGTTTCAATAAAATTTTTGCCCTTAAGATATTTAGCAAAAACAGCTTTAACATCAGCAACGGTAACTGCCTGTGTGCTGGCGAGATCTTTTTTATAGTATTCAGGATCGCCTGTGTAAATATTGTATTCTGCAAGGGTAAATGCCTTACTCTGAATACTGCTGAAAGAGTTGTAAAATTGCGTTTCATCATTTGCTTTGATCCTGATAAGATCTTCTTCGGAAAAACCATCTTTTTCGAATTTGTCAAAACCCTCAAAAATGGCTTTTTCAATATCAGAAAGATTTACACCCGGATTAGCTGTAACCGAAACTGTAAAAGAACCTGCAAGTTCCTGTGATCCGTTTCTTGCATTGACACGTGATGTCAGTTTCTTGTCTTTAACGAGAATGGTATAAAGTGGTGATTTTTTTGTTCCTGCCATTAGTTCTCCAAGAAAATTCAGTGCATACGAGTCTTTCGAATAACGTGCAGCCGTTGGGAAAACCATCGTCAGCATGGGTGCTTTGGCAAAATTATCTTCATGATACAGTTTGACAGTTTTTGCGACACTGACAGGCATTGCTTTGCGTTTCTCGATCGTCACGCCTTTTGGAATTTCACCGAAATATTTTTCAATCATCGCCTTTACTTCAGCCTTGTTGATGTCTCCTGAAACAACCAAAGTGGCATTGTTTGGCGCATAGAATTTTTGATGAAAAGCTTTGACATCTTCAACAGTGGCACCTGTCAGATCTTTCATCTCACCAATAACAGTCCAACTGTAGGGGTGACCAACAGGATATAAGGTTTTTGCAATAAGTCCGGAGTTGAAACCATAAGCTGCATTGTCTACACTCTCGCGTTTTTCGTTCTGAACGACATTCTGTTGGTTTACTAGAGCAGATTTTGTCACCATATTTTCAAGGTAACCCATCCTGTCAGACTCCATCCACAAAGCCATTTCCAGGGCATTTTTAGGAACTACCTCGTAATAGTTGGTCCGGTCCTGACTCGTGCTCCCATTCAGTGAACCACCTGCACCCTGGATATTTTTGAAAAACTGATCTTCAGCAACATTTTCGGATTTCTGAAACATCATGTGCTCAAAAAGATGAGCAAAACCGGTCTTTCCGGTAACTTCCCTGCTTGAACCAACATGGTAATAAACAGCAACAGCTGCAATCGGATCCGATTTATCCTCATGCAAAACGACTGTAAGCCCGTTCTTAAGCATGTACTTTTCTATTGGGATAGAAAATCCGGTCTGTTTGACCTGCGAATTGGCAGATAATAACGCAACTGCCACAAACAACATCATCAAAGCGATTCTTTTCATGTGAATTAATTAAGTTAAATAAATGATTTATAACACCTTAAATCTGATCTTCTTAGTTTGGTCTTACAATATTATTGTCAAATTTTTTGAATTTAACGCGTGATTCTGTTTACGTGCAATTTAATTAAAATTTGTTCAACATCAAGCACTTGCACCTAATTATTATGTAAGATTGGTCAATTATGTTTCTTTTAGACAACATAGGATCAATTTGGTTTAGTTCTCTGGATTTTTTTTTACATTTACAACATCAACGTCTCTCTATTAACTACTAAAATACTGATTATGAATACTGCGATACGACCTCGGACGGGTTTTCGCCTTGATTCCCTTTTTATTTACATGTTCTTCTTCCTTCTGATTGGATCTTCTCAATCCACCGAAGGCCAACAAAGCCCTTCTTCAGCGACTAAAACTTCCAGCGTGACGTTTGTTAACCTAAACAAAGCATTGATACTTGCGTCCAGGAATATACCATCACCTGTCAGGGAAACAGCCATCAGGGTACTGAGAGAAGAGATATTTCAAAGAACCGGTCTTCAACTCAAAGAAGCCAATGAATTTGGATCAGGACAAGTGATCGCCTTGGTACTTTCCTCGGAAAAAGAGTTTTATGGAACCCAAGTTCCTTCGCACAATTCAGACCTAAAACCGGAAGAAAAACCTGAAGGATACCGACTGGTCCTGGATCAAAGAGATGGGAAAAATGTATTATGGTTGATTGCCGCGGATCAGCGGGGAATCATATTTGCCGTTGGGCAACTGCTCAGAACAGCCAACCTTGCCAGAAACCACATTTCATTCGATAAAAATGATGAAATCGCCACTTCACCAAAATACCCAATCAGAGGCCACCAGATCGGATACCGGAACACGGCCAACTCCTGGGACTCCTGGACTATGGCTCAGTATGAGAAATACCTGCGCGAACTGGCTCTTTTTGGGACCAACAGCATCGAAAATATCCCTTTTCATGACGGAAAGAACAATCCACTAATGAAATATCCAAGAGAAGTCATGAACAACAAAATCAGCGAGATTTGTCACGAATATGGATTGGATCACTGGGACTGGATACCGGCTGATGTGGATCTTTCTGATCCCGTCAAGTTCAGAGAGGAGGTTGCCAGACATGAAGAGTATTACAAAAATTGTCCCTACCTGGATGGCGTTTTCTTTCCCGGTGGCGATCCCGGCAGCAACCACCCAAAGGATGTGATGCCATTTTTGAAGGCGACCACCGAGAAACTGAAAAAATACCATCCCAAAGCAACCATGTGGATCTCTCTTCAAGGATTTTCTGACGAACAGGTTGACTATTTCTACCAATACCTCGAAAAAAACAATCCGGATTGGCTTACCGGCGTTGTAACCGGTCCGAGTAGTCCGGATCTTGCTGCCACCCGCTATAGGCTACCAAAAAAATACCTGCACCGGCATTATCCTGATCTGACGCACACTGTTCGCTGCCAGTATCCGACCTTGAACTTGGACCAGGCATTCGCTTTGACCGAAGGCAGGGAAGTCTCCAATCCGCAACCGGTTTACTACGCAAAAATCCACAACCGATTCGCTCCTTTTACGGATGGGTTCCTCTCCTACTCCGATGGCGTTCATGACGATGTAAACAAAGTAACCTGGAGCCAGATGGCCTGGAATCCAGCCAAACCTGTCCGGGATGTTTTGTTAGAATATGCACGATTCTTTTTCGGATCCGCTGTCGCGGAAGCCGGAGCAGATGGAATTCTAGCACTGGAAAGAAATTGGGTCGGTCCGACAGAAGAGAACGGCGGAATAGAATCCACCTATGCGTTCTGGAACAATCTGGAAAATCAGCATCCCGAACTAAGGAACAACTGGCGTTGGCAACTGCTGGTGATGCGTGCCAATTATGATGTATTCGTGAAAAGAAGAAAGGCCTATGAACAAAAACTGGAGCGACAAGCCAACGAGATACTCTTGCAAGCGCCAAAACTTGGCGCCTCAAAGGCCATGGAATTGGCTTTGGAGCAAGTCAACAAAGCAGACAAAGAGCCTGTCACCAATGATTTGCGGACTAAAATCGCTTTTTATTGTGAAGCGTTGTGGCAATCTGTCGGATTACAGACCAGCGTCAAGAAATACCAGGCCAGTGGAGCTGAAAGAGGTGCGATTCTTGATTTCATTGACTATCCGCTAAACAACCGCTGGTGGCTGGCAGATGAATTCAAAAAGATCGAAAAGATGGCCACCGAAAAGGAAAAACTGGACAGGCTGGAGGTGATCGCCAAGTGGGAAAATCCTGGTCCCGGCGGTTATTATGACAACATCTCGGATATCTCAAAAAGCAGTCACGTGCTCACTTTCTCCGAGGATGCCACCGATGTTGCCTGGTGGGAAAATGGTTTGAGCAGGCGGAGGCTGTCGACACAGCTATTTCAGAATTTTCCTGTGCTCAGGTACAATGACCTCGATCCGAATGGACGCTACCTGATCAGGATTGCCGGCTACCGCGAAGCTTTGTTGCGGATAGATGGTGAGCGCATTGCTCCAACGATATACAACAAAGGATACGAAGAGTTTAAAGAGTTTCCGCTCAATCCAAAATATGTAAGCGACGGCAAAATCGAGGTTACTTTCGATCAACCGGAGGAATCGACTCTCAACTGGAGGGAGGCGTCTAAAGTGACGGATGTGTGGCTAATAAAGTTGAATTGATGGCACCCAGAACTATCTGAGATCATTGGTCGCAATGAATTCTAAAAGTCCTGCGCAGGAGTCCTCCAAAATATCGATGACCAGCTCATAATCGCGGGACTCGCCGTAGTAAGGGTCCGGTACATATTTGTGTCGGAGCCTCGTACAATAATCGGTCATTTTCCGGATTTTCGCTCTTGATTTTGCTTCCGGTGCCATCCGGGTAAGGTCAGCAACGTTTTGATCATCCATTCCGATAATCAAGTCAAATTCTTCAAAATCACGCTTAGGCCTTACCGGTCTTGAGATAGAGGTAAGATCATAGCCTCTTTTGAAGGCAATTTTCTTCATTTTGGGGTATGCTCCTTCCCCTTCATGGTATCCGGCAGTACCGGCAGAATCACAGGTAATCTCCTTCTCAAGACCTCTTTCCGCTACCAAATGTTTAAATACACCTTCGGCAGCCGGAGAACGGCAGATATTGCCCAGACATACAAATAATATTCTCATGCTATTGTTAAAAAAACTGAACAAAGAAAAGAATAAAATGTCTTTTGCGTCTCATTTAGTACTTTCACCAAAAAATTGGCAAAATGTTACTCCTTAGAAATATTACACAGAGGAAGAAGGAGGAGCCACAGAGTTCCACAGAGAAAGATTCCGTTTTAAGGCTATGTGGATCTTCTAAGTTTCTCTTCGGAAAGACGGTACGTTCTACAGGAGGCTCAATACCTGGGCTGTCCTGCTTACTTAATCTGATTTGGCTGATATTTGCCGGAATATGGATTGCATTGTCCCATCTGATCTTCGGTGCATTCCTTTGTATCACCATAATTGGCATTCCATTCGGACTGCAGCACTTTAAATTAATGCGTTTGAGCTTGTATCCTTTCGGGTTTGATTTGGTATAAATAAAATAAATAGATAGGGAAAGAAAGTAAATTATAACCAGGTTTCGATCAGGCAGGAATAGATTGAAATTAAGTAGAAACAGATAAAAATAAATGAATATCGATATTATCACCATTGGCGACGAAATACTCATCGGACAGATCGTTGACACCAATTCGGCCTGGATGGCCCAAAAATTGAACGATGAAGGAATAAACGTTCGTCAGATTACCAGTATTTCTGATGATCCTGAACATATTATTGATTCATTTACCGAATCGGCCAAAAGAGTCAATCTCGTGCTGGTCACAGGCGGATTGGGTCCCACAAAGGATGACAAGACCAAAGACACCATCTGCTCCCATTTTAATACCAGGCTTATATCAAACTCCGAGGTACTTCAAAATATTGAGGATTTGCTTAGTAAGAGAGGTATCGGGCTGAACCGCCTGAACCGCGATCAGGCATTGGTTCCTGAGTCCGGTAGGATTTTTCAGAACAAACTGGGAACCGCTCCCGGGCTCTTGCTGGAGAAAGATGGTTGCTCTTTTATCTTCATGCCGGGTGTTCCTTACGAAATGAAATATCTGATGGAATTCGAGGTTTTACCTTACCTCAGAAACAGTTTTCAAACTTCCACAATCTTTCACCGTACAGTATTGACACAGGGTTTACCAGAATCGATGCTGGCCGAAAAAATTGCCGACTGGGAAGATGCTTTACCTGATTACATCAAGTTGGCGTACTTGCCGAGTCCGCAAGGAGTAAGACTTCGCTTGTCGGCAAGGGGAAAAGATCTACTGGAAATGCAAGCAGATGTGTCAACAAGGATCGAAGCTCTTGAGAAACTTATCAAGGCCAACATATACGGCTTTGATGATGAATCCCCGGCTGGGACCATTGGCAAAATTCTGACAGAAAAGGGATGGACCGTCGCTACCGCTGAAAGCTGCACCGGAGGCGCGATAGCCAGGTTATTTACAGAAAATCCTGGGAGTTCGCTCTATTTCAAGGGTTCGGTGGTGGCCTACTCGAACGAGATCAAAAGCAAATTACTTGGCATTGCCGAGGAAACGCTTGCCCGGCACGGAGCAGTGAGCCGCGAAGTGGTGGAAAAAATGGCAACCGGGGCTTGCCTGTTAATGAATACCAACTTTTCTGTGGCAACATCAGGTATCGCCGGACCCGGCGGAGGAACAGAGGAAAAACCGATTGGAACAGTTTGGATTGCCATTGCTTACGGAGACCAGGTCATTTCTCAACTTTATAATTTTGGCAATGACCGCGAAAGAAACATCATCAGAACGGGACAGACTGCACTTTTTATGCTGAGAAAACTAATCAATACCTTGTAAACGCCATGGATAAAAAGAAAATATTGGGAATTTCCGGAGTAGTACTTGCCGTTTTGTTATTAACTATCATTTTAATTCCTATAGTATTTAAAGGAAAAATTGTGGCCAAAGTGAAGGAGATGGCCAACGAAACACTCTTGGCAAAGCTTGACTTCAAGGAGGCTGAAGTCTCGCTTTTCAGCAGTTTTCCTCAATTGGAAGTGCGGCTGAAAGATTTGAGCATCACCGGGATCAACGAATTTAACGGAAAGCAACTTTTGCAGATTGAAACCTTGTCGACCTCTGTTTCTCTCTCATCACTCTGGAAAAGCACGGGAATAACGGTTTCAGAAATCAACTTAAAAAACCCACAATTCAACTTTCTGGTCTCCCCCACCGGGAAAGCCAATTGGGATATCACCAAATCATCTGATCCAAAGAGTTCAGTGGCAGGCAAAAAAGCCATGGAGATCGACTTGTCAAAGATACAACTGATCAACACAGCCCTCACTTATCAGGATGAAGGATCAAAGATGACAGTCGGCTTCAAGGGTGGGAATTTCAATCTCTCGGGCTATCTGAAAGGCAATGACAGCAAGCTGAATTTCAGCGGAGTAACGGATAGCATTACTTTCCAATACAATGGAAAACAGCTGATCAGTGGCATGAAAGTAAGCGGAGAGGGTGTCCTTCAAGCCAACTTCGACCAAATGAATTTCCACTTTCTCGACAATAAATTCATGATCAATCAGCTGCCACTGGAACTTCAGGGCAGCTTTGTGATGGGAGAAAAGGAAGACCAATATGACCTCACCTTTTCATCGAAGGGTTCCTCCCTCAATGAACTGATCGGATTCCTCCCCCCGGCACAGCAGCTAAAATTGAAAGCCTACGAAAAAGGGGGAATCTTGTCATTTAATGGATTGGTAAAAGGTTCCTATTCAGATACCACCTTCCCTGCCCTTTCGGCCGATTTAAAGCTAATCGACGGCAGGCTGAAGTACCCGTCGATGCCCAACGAGATCAGCAAGATCCAGATTGCAGCCGGTTTGAGTAAGCCACAGGGGACCATGGATTCGCTTAAAATTTCCGTTTCAAGGATAGAGGCTTTGGTGGCAGGACGTCAGGTGATTGCTAATTTGAACGTCTCTACTCCGGTAAGCAATCCAATTCTGGCAGGAGAGGTAATCGGCGAACTCGATTTCTCCTCCTTGAAACAAACAATCCCAATCGACTCGATGGAAATCGCTGGATTGCTAACCGCCAACATTCATTTCAACGGCCCTTTTTCTGCTATTGACAAAGGCGAATACGATCAATTTCAAACCAAAGGATCCTTAAATGTGCGGGATTTTTCTTACAGATCGCCAGCATTTCCTGAAAGGCTTGGAGTCGCCACTGCCGGTTTCGTCTTCAACTCAAAAGAGGTTACCATTTCTTCAATGAAGGGCAAACTCGGTCAAAGCGATTTCACGGTAGATGGTACTTTTTCAAATTACTGGGCTTACCTGTTGAAAAATGGAATCATCCTCGGCAACATCAAAGTAAAATCTGATCTGCTGGATGTGACCCAATTGATGAATGGCGGCACTGCCCAGCCCACAGACACACTAAACCGCGAACCATATGTCCTTCCGGAAAGAATTGACCTGACCGTTCTGGCAGATGTAGACAGGATGCTTTACAGCCGAATGGAGATACGTGGAACGACCGGAAAGCTAATCATCAAGGATCAGAAACTTAATCTGGACCAGCTATCCATGAACCTCCTCAAAGGAAGGATGGTGCTGTCCGGAGTCTATTCAGCAAAAGAACTGACTCCTGCCGATTTCAACTTTAAAATTGATATCAAAGATTTTGATTTACCAACTGCTTATCAATCTGTCGGTTTGGTTAGACACATTTTACCCATTGCAGGAAACAGCAAAGGAATCTTCCAGACTGGCCTGTCGCTGAGCGGAAAGCTGGGCAAGGATTATGCGCCATATTTTGAAACACTGAACGGGAATGGCCTGATTTCAATCAAAAATCTGGAATTGGTTGGCGCCGGCATGTTCACAGAGATTGGCAAATTTTTCAGGAAAGATCTGTTTACCAATGTAAAAGTGAATGATTTCGCAAGCAATATCATGCTGACCAATGGAGCATTAGCCATCTCACCCTTTACCACGAGGGTTGCAAACCAGGAGGTTTCTGTATCAGGAAGTCAGAGTTTAGCCCTTGACCTGAACTATCAATTCGATTTTAAAGTCAACAAAAATGATTTGGGGGCTGATGTGACCAAGCTCATTGGTATGGTTCCCGGAACCGAAAACATCGACAAATACCCAATCAAAATCAATGTGGTCGGCAACTTCAAAAAACCAGATGTACAGGTAGACATCTCCGAAGCCAAGGATCTTGTTGCCAAAGAATTTTCAAAGAAGGCAAAATCCACTTTACAGGATGCCGCGAAAAAATTCGGACTGGAGGGGTTGTTTAAATAGAAATAATTCTGATTCTGAAAAAAAGGATTATGATTGCAAAAATTAATTTGGTGCTGATTGTCTGGAATCTTCAAAAACAAATTCAAAACTTTTCCGTAAGACAAGTAACAACAAAATTCACATGAAATACAACGAACTAGGGAAAACAGGTGTTCTGGTATCTGAGCTGTGTCTTGGAACCATGACTTTTGGCGGTAAAGGATATTGGACAGCAATCGGACAGGTACCTCAGGATGAAGTAAACCAAATCGTGAAAACTTCAGTCGATAAAGGAATAAACTTCATTGATACTGCCAACGGTTATTCTGAGGGTTTGTCTGAAACCATGCTGGGAATTGCACTTAAAGTATTGGGCATTCCCCGGCAGGAGGTTTTTGTGGCCACCAAAGTGCGAATTAGAATGGGTGCCGGAGCCAACCAGGTTGGACTGTCCCGTCTCCACATCATGGACTCTGTTAACGATAGTCTGCAACGGCTCAATTTATCTCACATTGATCTGCTTTACATCCATGGAGTGGATCCAATCACTCCCCTGGAGGAGACTATGCGTGGACTGGAAGATGTGGTGCGCTCGGGCAAGGTGCGATACCTGGGAGTTAGTAACCACCCGGCATGGATGATGATGAAAGCAAATGCTTACGCCGATAAAATGGGTTGGACTAAATTTGTAGCTTCTCAGAATTACTACACCATTGCGAGTCGTGATATTGAGCGGGAAATTGTGCCCATGGCCATGAGCGAGAATATCGGCATCATGCCATGGAGCCCTTTGGCAGGAGGATTCCTCTCCGGTAAATATACGCGAAACAATGAAATTGCAGGCGACAGTAGACGCGATGCGTTTGATTTTCCTCCAATCAACAAACAAAAAGCCTATGACCTCATCGACATTATGGCCGAAATCGGCCGGCACCACAATGTCTCAGTTGCAAATGTTGCATTGAACTGGGTGATCAGGCAACCGGGAATGACCAGTACAATCATAGGTGCCAAAAATCTTCAACAATTGAACGACAACATCGCTTCTGCTTACCTCGAATTAACCTCCGAAGAGCTACAGAAACTCAACGATGCAAGTTCCCTCACCCCTGAATATCCGGGCTGGATGGTAACGCGTCAGACGGCTGGCCGTTGGCCGGAATAAAATTTATTGAGCAATTTTTCGGGGGAAATCTTACCTTTGTAATATAATTGAGGGTTTTCGTACTTATTTGGTAAAGTTGATACATGAAGATTGCATTGATCGGATACGGAAAGATGGGAAAAGAGATCGAACAGATCGCTGTTGGACGAGGCCATTCCGTCGTTTTAAAAATTGATATCAACAACCAAAACGATCTCACTGTCGAAAATCTTTCCAAAGCTGATGTTGCCATTGAATTTTCTACTCCGGCAACTGCCGTTTCCAATTACAGAAAATGCTTTGAAGCAGGAGTTCCTGTCATTAGTGGAACCACCGGTTGGCTGGATCAAAAACCGGCTATTGAGAAGGAGTGCCTGTCAAAAGAAGGCTGCTTTTTCTATGCATCAAACTTCAGCCTGGGCGTGAACCTGTTTTTTGAACTAAACAAGATCCTTGCCCGAATGATGAATCCTTTTTCACAATATGATGTTTCGATGACAGAAATTCACCATACCCAAAAACTGGATGCGCCAAGCGGCACAGCCATCACGTTGGCAGAAGGAATTCTTGACTCCATCGATTCAAAGACATCATGGACCATCGAACAGCCTAAAAGCAAGGATGAGCTTCATATTCAGGCTATACGTAAAGATCCATATCCCGGATTGCATTCAGTAAAATATGATTCCGAAGTCGATTACCTCGAAATTACCCACAATGCCTATAGCAGAAAAGGATTTGCCATGGGAGCAGTGTTGGCTGCCGAATTTTGTCTGGGGAACAAAGGAATATTCAACATGTCTGATTTATTAAAATTATAACTAATAATATTATGTTTAAGGACGTCTCTAAAAGCCAATGGATTCAATTTGGTGTTGTTGCAGGTTTGTATTTGCTTTGGGTGATCTGGCTAAGCAATTTCTGGTGGTTGATAGGTTTGGGCATCATCTTTGATATGTACATCACCGGCAAAGTACACTGGACTTTCTGGAAAAAGAAAAATCCCGTAGATGGCAAGCAAACCAAAGTGGTCGAATGGATCGATGCCATAATTTTTGCTGTAATCGCCGCAACTTTTATTCGTCTCTTCTTCATTGAAGCCTATACCATACCTACCTCCTCCATGGAGAAGTCCATGATGGTTGGAGATTATCTTTTTGTTAGCAAGACCGCTTATGGTCCTAAAATGCCCAACACGCCTGTTGCTTTTCCTTTTGTGCACCATACGATGCCATTTACTGCTTCAATGCGCTCTTTTTCTGAAATAATCCACAACGATTACAGAAGACTTGGAGGTTTTGGAAAAGTGAAGAACGATGATGTTGTGGTCTTCAACTTCCCGGAAGGGGATTCTGTGACCACCAACATGCAGGAGCGGAGCTATTATGAGATGGTGAGAAGTTATGGCCGTGAACGCGTAAATACAGACAAACGCTCCTTCGGCGATATTATTTACCGACCCGTTGACAAAAGGGAAAATTACATCAAAAGGTGTATTGCCATTGCCGGAGACTCTCTAAATATTGTAAATGGTCAGGTCTTTGTAAATGGAAAACCCCAGAAGGAGATTCCAGGTATCCAATACAAATATCTGGTTACCATTCAGGGAAATTCGCTTAACTCCAATGCCATGGAAAAGCTGGATATTACTCCTGAAGACATTGAAGGTTCAGGCTCAAGAATGGTCATGTCGCTTACTTCAGAGAAATACAAGAAACTGGATGCGATGAAATTCATAACCAGCAAGGAAAGGGTTACCTGGCCAAAAGAGGACCGCGACCCAAACATTTTCCCCAGCGATAGTCAATTTACCTGGAACCTTGACAATTTCGGACCGCTTTGGATTCCGAAGAAAGGAACTACTATCCAGCTGACTACCAAAAATCTACCTCTTTACAAAAGAATCATTGATGTTTACGAGGAAAATGATCTGGCTGTGAAAAACGGTGAGATATTCATCAACGGCGCCGTTGCGACATCCTATACTTTCAAGATGGACTATTTCTGGATGATGGGTGATAACCGTTACAATTCGGCCGACTCCAGGTATTGGGGCTTTGTACCCGAAGACCATGTGGTTGGGAAAGCATCATTTGTATGGCTTTCGCTCGACAAGAACAAGTCATTCTTAGCAAAAATTCGCTGGAACCGCTTCTTTATGGGGGTAAAATAGGAGACGAAATCTCTGAATGGAACAAAGCAAACAAAGCGTTCTGCTAAGTAGTGCCTATTTGGCACCCGTCCAGTATTACACAAAAATTTTAAGCTGCGAAGAGGTGTGGATTGATTTGAGCGAACATTTTCTCAAACAATCCTACCGCAATCGTTGCGCCATTCTTACCGCCAACGGAACGCAAAACCTGACTGTTCCTGTAACAGAAGGATCTAATTCAAAGCGCATCATTCGCGATGTCCTCCTCTCGTGGGATCATCCGTGGCAAAAATTACATTGGAAAGCACTCTTGTCGGCATACAACAATGCACCCTTCTTCGAATATTATGCAGACAGTCTGGCTCCCTTTTACCATGAAAGGAAATGGAAATATTTGACCGATTTTAACATCGGGATTCAAACTGTGGTAATGGAAGAACTCAATTTGAAGCCTCAGATAAGCCTCACAACAGCGTTTTATGCTTTAGGAAGCGTACCTGTTGGCATGGATGATTTTAGATACACCATCGATCCAAAACCAAGCAGACAAAGTATTGACGAAAATTTCAGACCGACTCCATACATGCAGGTTTTTCAGGAGAAATTTGGTTTTACGGCCAATCTGAGTATTTTGGATTTGCTTTTCAACGAAGGACCAATGGCCATGGATATTCTCAAAAAATCCATCATCCATCATTCATAATTCATAATCCTTTACCTATTCATTGGTTTGGATAATCCTCCGCATCAGCCTCATCTGGTGCGAATACCGATTGGTGTCGATGTTGAATATCCCAAAATGGTCGATGTTGTCAATTCTAACCTTTCCTGAAGAGTGAATAATTTTGTTCTTCTCCCAGATAATTCCAACATGCACGATTTTCCCTTCTTCGTTATCAAAAAAGGCAAGATCTCCTGGTAAGGCTTCTTCCACGAAAGTAATATTATCCCCTATCAGTGCTTGTTGAGCAGCATCACGCGGTATTTGCAATCCGATCATTTTGTAAAGAATTTGTGAAAATCCTGAACAATCGACCCCAAACGGAGAACGCCCTCCCCACAGATAAGGGGAATTAAAATATTTCAGGGCGTTTTCAATCAGTATATTCCTAATATTCTTTTTAACCGGAAGGATCTTGTCTCCCTGAATAATATAATTGTCAGTTCCAATGGTAAAAGTATTGCTGGAGGCCTTATAAAAAGGCAATGAACTTCCGGCAACAATCAAAAAATTGCCATATCCCTTCTCTGGCTGAACAATGTTAAAAGGATTTGTTGTAACGATTAGCTGCTGCTGGGCTAGCTGCAGAAAGGTTTTTTCGGAAATTTCCTTGACCATTTTCTGGTCAATCCAGCCTTCATATCCGTCAAAAGCTAGTTTGATTTTACACCACTTTTTATTTTCATCAAGTATACTATAATGCTCACCAAAAAGTATTTGGGTACACATTTCGCTTGTTTCGCTAGGGTCGGTCCGAACCGGAACAATGCTTAGATTCGAGATTCCGTATCTCATTAAAAATTTACTATTTTTGATTATTCCCAAAGATAGAAATTTATTGTCTCTACCCAGCAATCACTCAGGATAATGATGCCAAAGTTTGTCACGAAAAGATGGTTAAGCCCGAAACAATCGCACAGGATTTTTCTGGCTTTGCTATTTCTGGTGACAACTATTGCTTTGTACTTTTCACTGCCCCAGGAGGCAAGATTTAAGTATGAATACCAAAAAGGGAGACCCTGGATGCATACTACCCTTTTTGCTCCTTATAATTTTGCAATCATAAAGTCGGAGCAGGAATTGGTGCATGAAAAAGATTCTTTGCTGAAAGAACAAACACCATATTTTGTTTTTGCCGATTCAGTAACCCGACAGGAAAAAACCCTTCTATCGAGGGAGATTGATCGAATCAAACCATTAAAGGCCAACGGGACTATGCAGGTTATTGCCCTGAAATTCAAGTTAACTGAAATATATACCCAATTGTATAAGGTCGGCATCTTGGACCAAAATTTTGTCAACAATTCGGCATTATCAAAGAAGACCAGTCTGAAAATTTTACAAAACAACATTGGCAGAGAAACACAAATTGCCTCCCTCTACACATTAAAAAGTGCCTACAACGAAATACTTGTCAAACTTGAGGAGTTAAAAATTGCCCATCCTGACTGGAAAATTTATCTGGAAAATTTCCAGCCGGAAACCTTTCTAGCCAGCAACCTCTTGTATGATCAGGAGCGAAACAGGCAAGTAGAGGAAAAGGTACTTGGTAATCTGTCGACCAATCATGGCATTGTACAGGAGGGTGAACGAATTATTTCGCAGGGCGACATCGTTTCTGCCAGAACCTATACCATTCTTGAGTCTTACAGGATCACATTTGAAAAAAACCGTGGGGAAAACTCGAAGTACATTCTGATCGTACTGGGAAGGGCACTTCTGGTTGTCATGCTACTTCTCACACTCTATCTTTTTTTGCTGAATATCCGAAGAAAGCTAATGCGCTCAAAAAGGGACATTTCCTTTATCATGATCACCCTAAGCGTAATGGTGGCATGCTGTTCCATGGTAATCAGATATGGCACGTTCGACATTTATGTGGTACCATTTACTGCTTTGGCATTGATCCTCAGAACCTTTTTGGATACAAGGATCGCCATCTTCGTCAACATGATTGCAGCTCTTCTTGTCGGATTCATGGTCGCAAACGGGTACGAATTTGTTCTGCTGCAAATTACAGTTGGAAGTATCGCCGTGATCAGCCTGAACAAGATGCAAAGGCGTGAACAGCTAATTTTCACTGCTTTGATTATATTCCTCTCCTATTCAGTTATCTATGTTGGAATTTCATTGGTGCAGGAAGCTAATCTCAGCGGAATAGATTGGCTGAAAATCAAATGGTTTGCTTTAAATGCCATTCTAACGCTTATTACCTACCTATTCATTTACATCCTGGAAAAATCGTTTGGGTTTGTATCGGATGTCACATTGATTGAACTTACCTTCTCGAATCAAAAATTACTCAAGCGACTGGCCATGGAGGCTCCGGGAACCATGCATCACTCTCTGCAAGTCGCCAATTTGTCTGAAATGGCAATCTCCAAAATTGGCGGAAATCCATTGCTTGTCCGTGCAGGATCTCTTTACCATGATATTGGTAAAATAGAGAATGCTGGTTATTTTATTGAAAATCAAATTATTGGAATTAATCCGCACGACAATCTTTCGAGTCAGGAGAGTGCAGAGATCATCATTGGCCATGTTGAGCGAGGAGTTGAGCTAGCCAAAAAGCACCAATTACCTGAACAGATTATCGATTTTATACGGACACATCATGGAACGACTAAAACCGGTTATTTCTACCATAAATACATCAGCGATAACGTATTGGATGATGCTTCCGAATTGAAATTTTCATACAAAGGCCCTTTACCCACCACCCGCGAAACGGCTGTGGTCATGCTTGCCGACAGCATTGAAGCTGCATCCAGAAGCTTGCTTGTAAAAAATTCAGAGAATATCCGAAATCTGGTGGAGAACATCTTCCGGCAGAAAGTAGAACTGGGACAGCTGGAATATGCTCCCCTGACCTTTAAAGATATCAGGGTACTAAAAGACCTTTTCCATGAGAAATTGATTAATATATACCACATTCGGGTCAACTATCCGGAGTTAAAAAATTGAAACAATGAAGAGCTTCAGAAAAGTCGTTTCACTTATCCTATGCTTGTTTTTGGGTGGCATGGCTTTGCAGGCACAAGAAAAAAAGGACTCAGGATATCATTTTACACTGATCAAGGAATTACCGCATACTTCAGTTAAAGACCAGTTTCGCACTAGTACCTGCTGGTCATTTGCAGGTTCTTCATTCATTGAATCAGAATTGTTAAGATTGGGGAAACCTGAAGTCGATCTGTCGGAAATGTTTCTTGTAAACCACTGTTACAGAGATAAAGCAGATCGCTATGTCCGGATGCAGGGGAATGCAAATTTCGGGCCGGGTGGATTGCTTCACGATATCCTGTACGTCATAAAAAATTATGGATTAATGCCGGAATCGGCTTATCGTGGATTGGATTACGGCGAGAAGAAACATATTCATGGAGAGGTTGACAATCTTTTAAGGAGTTTGGTTGTATCGGTTGTTCAAAACAAAAATCGGAAGATATCGCCTGCCTGGTCGGCCGCTTTTCAAAAAAGTGCGGATTCCTATTTCGGCGATATCCCGGAAGATTTTAAATATGAGAAAAAGAGATATACCCCATTGACATTCGTTTCTGAAAATCTAGGAGGAATTAACACCGATGCTTATGTGGAAATTACCTCTTTCAACCATCACCATTTTTACCAGCAATTTGTACTGGAGGTTCCTGACAACTGGCTTTGGGAAAAACTTTACAATGTACCACTTACTGATCTTCAAACAATTATAGACAATTCTATCAACAGCGGGTACACCGTTGGATGGGCAGCAGATAACAGCGAAAAAGGCTTTGCTACTTCACAAAAAGGAGTTGCAGTTGTGCCTGAAGTTGACAAATCAGCGATGACGGAATCGGAAATTAATAAATGGGAAAAGCTTTCTGATCCTGATAAAGACAAGGAATTGTACAAACTAAACAAACCCGGAAAAGAAAAGGTAATCACACAGGAATTTCGTCAGGCTGCTTTTGATTCGCAGGAAACTACAGATGATCATGCCATGCACATCATAGGAATGGCAAAAGACCAAAATGGCACAGTCTATTACAAAGTCAAGAACTCCTGGGGTCCATACAACAGTTATGATGGATATTTCTATGCTTCAGGCGCTTATATTCAGTACAAAACCACTGCGATCATGGTGCACAAGGATGCAATACCCCAGGATATCAGAAAAAAATTAGGGTTTTGACTCTTTGGATCCGCTGATTAAGATTAGAAATATTTTTCTGTAAAAATTTCTTTCAGAGTAAAATAATACCTATTTTTGCACCCGATTTCCGTACGCAATCTCTGGCAGCAAACAACTGGACACTGTTTACATTGCGTTCGTCAAACAAGT
>JBAXED010000062.1:0-21464 GCA_037140615.1 Prolixibacteraceae bacterium | reverse complement strand
TAGAGCACGACCTTGCCAAGGTCGGGGTCGCGAGTTCGAGTCTCGTTTCCCGCTCCATAAGGATGCCCAGGTGGTGGAATGGTAGACACGTTGGACTTAAAATCCAATGGCCATTATGGCCGTGCGGGTTCAAGTCCCGCCCCGGGTACAGATTAGCTCCGATAAAACATTGAAATACAGTGTTTTATCGGAGTTTTTTTATTTACTACTGAAACACTGGTTGATCAGTTGAAAAGGGAGTTAATAGAATGCTTGTAAATTTTCTTTTTCCGGCAAGCGACAAATAATTAGCTTTGCATCATGGAAGAATCAAACCCTAAACGAATTCGCCGTGTTCGGTACAAAGGCACGCACCCCAAAGTTTTCGGTGAGAAATACAAAGAGTTGAAGCCTGAGCAATACCTAGAAGACGTTGAAAAGGTGATGGAACAAGGTCGTACCCCGGCCGGTATGCACCGTTCCATTTGTGTGAAGGAAATTTTGGAGTTTCTCCAGATTGTTCCGGGACAGACCGGACTGGATGCCACTCTCGGTTACGGCGGACATAGCCTGGAAATGATCAAGCTTGTGCTTCCAGGTGGAAAATTGTATGCCATTGATGTGGATCCCCTTGAACTGCCCAAAACCAGAGAGCGGATGGCATCGATGGGTTATGGACCGGATGTATTGGAAATCCGGAAAATGAATTTTTCAGGAATTGATCTGTTAGCCTTTGAAACCGGTCCCTTGAATTTTGTACTTGCAGATCTGGGTGTCTCTTCCATGCAGATTGATAATCCCGAAAGAGGATTTTCCTTCAAGGTAGAGGGGCCGCTCGACCTGAGGCTCAACCCCAAAACCGGAAAATCGGCGGCCGTCCTCCTGAAATCCATTTCAAAGGATGAACTGGAAGATATCTTCCGGATTAATTCCGATGAGCCCTACGCAGAACTTCTGGCATCAGCAATTGTCTCAGCTATTTCTGAAGGGAATGAAATAGCTACCACAACTGACCTTCGCGATCTCATCAGTCAAACCCTGGTATTTCTGCCTGCGGATACCCGGAAGGAAGAGATCAGAAAGACATGTCAGCGTTGCTTTCAGGCCTTGCGGATTGAGGTGAACGACGAATTTGGCGTATTGGATCAGTTTCTCCACAAGCTTCCGGATATACTCGCTCCCAACGGACGTGTAGCAATACTTTCCTTTCATTCGGGAGAAGACAGACGCGTAAAAAAATCGTTCCAATACTTTTTCCGTGAGGGCACCTACCTGGAAGTCGCCCCAGACCCCATCCGGGCATCTGCAGAAGAGTGCCACTCCAATCCGCGTGCCCGATCCGCGAAGTTTCGCTGGGCAATCAAAGCCTGATTTAGACCTTCGGGTTAAGAAGTGGGTAAGCGCCTCCTCATTTGATTTAGAATTTCTTTCACTAATAAGGATTAGATAGGAGTATAGTGAACAATTTCTCCCAAAACTGGTTATTTGCAGTGTAGAAAGTCTATCAAAAACAAAAAAATCCTTCTTGTATGAAAATGAGCTTAACCCAGAAAATTAATTCCAAATCGTTCAATCTTCAATCTGGACATTCCTTACGGTTTAGATTATTTAAAACTGCATTTCTCCTTCTTTTTGTCGTAGTCATTGTTTGGGGAATTAGTAGCTGTAAAAAGAATGAAGAAGCTGTTGAACTTACTTTTACCAGCTGGAGAATTGATGATGTTGACGCGATGAACCGGATCAATGCTCTTTTCACCGCCACACATCCAAACATTTCGGTCAATTTCAGTGCAGAGGATCCAATTCTTTATGATGCAGCTACAAATGGCAAACTGGCAAATGGAACAGCATCTGACATAATTTTTCTTTGGTCATACGATAAAGGCCGGTTATTGTATGATTCAGGGTACCTGACCGATTTGACAAAAATTATCCCAAATCTGTCTTCCTTTCCAATCGTTCCATTAAATGCATGGAGTACCCCAAGTGGTGTCACTTATGGAGTTCCTTCTGTCGGGGTCACCCATGGTATTTATTACAACAAAGCGATCTTTAGCAAATACCAGATTCAGGAACCTGCCACCTGGACTGAATTTATTGCCGCTTGTGATAAACTTCTGCAGGCAGGAGAGACTGTGATTGCTCAGGGTGCAGCAGACAATAGCTGGATACTAAACCGGGTTATTTTCTGCGGGCTGGGAGCTAATTTTTATGGTGGAGAGACAGCCCGGCAGGGATTGATGAATGGTACGATGAAGCTTACAGATAGCAATTTCCTGGATGCTTTTGTGGCAGTTAATTCCCTTGTGAAATACATGCCTGCAGGCTATAAAACTTTGGGTTATGAAGCATCCAAGGTATTGTTTGCATCGGGTAAGGCAGCCATGTTCATAGGTGGATCCTGGGAAATAAGCGTTCTGCAAAAGCTTGGAGCAAGCAGTTCAACTATTGGTTGGTTTGCACCCCCCGTTAAAAAGGCCGGCGATAAACTTCAATATTGTTTTCAGCTTGATGCAGGGATAGGAATCAACAAGAATTCCAAACATTCAGCAGAAGCAATTGAATATATTAAATGGGCTTCAGGTTCGGAATATGCCACAGCCGTAATGACTGAACTACCTGGATTTTTCTCATATACACCCGGAACTTCGACCTTATCCAACCCATTGGCTCAAAAAATGTTTAACACCGCTGCAACCGCAACACTTACGATCCGGCTGATGGATGAAAAATTCAATTCAAAATCTCCAACAGGCGATGCCTTGATGAATGATGCGCTTCAAGGAATGCTTCTAGGTAATTATACTCCCCAGAGCGCCGCAGCTTATGTCCAGGATAGACTGAAATAACGCTCTTTGCAATTTCTATAACTCTTTAGAATCTCTGCTTTTTTGTGAGTATAACTTTCGTTGTGTATCGCTTATCGTCAACCTGCAGTCTTACTATATAACCGCCTGAAGTAAAGTTTTGGGTTATCCAGTTCATCCCTACTGAGAGGGCCGAAGTCTCATACAACGTTTTTCCATTTATATCCAAAACTGATAAGTGAGCACCGGTTTTGATCTTTTCGATGATGACATAAATTAAATTGCCATCAGAATATATCCTGACTCCATCTTTAATCCCTGGTAATATTTCAAATGTAGAACTATTTTTTCCCTCGTAGTTGATATCATTTATAGTGGCAACCACAGCATATTTCCCAATGGCCAGTGGGACAGTTGCAGAACCATTGTAGGTCACAATGACAGGTAAACCTGCAGGAACCGTAGCAATGGTAACTCCCAACCTGTTTCCATTGAAATACTGCGTAAGTTCAGAAATTTCAACGGTGGCTGACGCTTTAACTACGTTGACAATTCTCGATACTTCGTCAGCCGGATTACCTGCCGCATCGCTAACCTTGTAAGTCAACTTATACGCACCAACAATATTTGTGTTGACGCTTCCGTTAAGCACAATTTTTGAAGTGAGGTCGCCATCAACATTGTCCAATGCAGTAGCACCCGGATCAGCAAAAATGGCACCGTAAGCTACTTTCATTGGCGTATCACCTGAGAGTTTAATTACTGGTTTGGTATCATCTATCTTTACGGTAACATTCCAATCAACGCTCGTCGATTCATCTTCCGAAGAAATCCTGTAAACCAACGGTTGGGAGAAGTTATTAGAGGTTATGCCATTCCATTGCGTCACATTGTTTACATAGACACGGGCATTCGTTGAAACAGAAAAGGAGGGTGTTAGCATTGATAAATTAGCTTTTTTATTGACCCATATTCCGATGCTGTGATTAGCAGCTACAATATTGGTGGAACCCACTTGTTTCCCGGGAATATTGAATGCATTTAAATAGGCTTGTGAATTCCTGGAATCGACCGTAATACTATATTGCTGGAAGGATCTTCCGTTTTCCGAAACCACCTTTGCCATCAACGGATGGGTGTAATCCAAGGCAGAGAGCTGCGGACTGGTTTGCTGAATCCCATTTATAAAAACCAAACTTCCCTGCGAATTCGTGTAAGTTGCCTTCAATGCAGACAAAACTGTTCCTGGTGTCACTTTTTTATAAAAATTGCTGCCATTCTTGTCAAGTGCAATTTGTCCTGATAATCCGGGGTTATTGACTGTTTCAAAAGTGAAAGCCGTCAGGTCACAGGCGGAGTTGGTATCGTGGGAAACTTTTACTTGAAAGGTTTGTGTTATTCCTGTGTTAAAACCGATTCCTGCAACCGTGTAATCTACCGTGCCAGTAAAGTTATTCACTGTTTTTCCGCTTACCTGTGGTGTGTTGCCAACAGTTACTGTTGATTTTTGGTCAATGGTGAAATTTGCCGTTAATTTCGAAAGATCGGTTCCTGCAGGCACAATCGAAGTAAATGAATTGGTCGCTGCATCGAAGGTGGTAGGTATGACCTCTCCAGCGAAGGAATAGCTATGCATCAAAGCGGTCTGATTGTTCCAGAATTTACCTTTCCCTAAACCCGACACATCGGCTCCGGAAATATAAGCAGTGTTGTCGTTTGCCGAATAATCGTACAGATAATTTCCGCTTCCCTCTTTAAACTTATAGTAAGCTAGCATTCCGGCTGTTCCGGCAGGGTAATCGGTCATCATATTGGAGGCAATGGTAGCCTGTGTTAAGCAGGAATTCCAGATACGTACCTCATCAATGCTTCCGGAAATCCCCCGGGCTAAATCCAATCTGTTTCCCAGGTATAAATCAGCTGAAGAATTTGTTTTTGCAGCAGAAGGTATTCCTGATAAAAGTTCAGGTGTTTGCGCTACGCCATTGATATAAAAGGTATACCTGGTGCCGGTGGCATCTACTGTTAGAGCCAGGTGCCGCCATTGATGGAGCTTAACTGTACCAGGATAATAATAGGTTAAGTTACTGTTGTCCTCAGTTGTGACGGATAGGATATAACTATCAATTGGGTAAACCATACTTCCAAAAGTTGTCTGATAAAAGAGAATCACATTGGTTTTATCGAAAATGCGTCCAAAACCCAAAGGATCACTAAGATTTACCCAGCACTCAACAGTGTAGTTTTTTATCAAATCAACAGCAGAGATGGCAGGTGCTGTAACCAGGGCCGTGGTACCATTAAAAGTTCCAATCACATTTAAGACAGAACCAGCAGGTGTCTCTATAGTATAAGTCGAATGATCGTTTGCAGAATTTGCATCGCCGGTCACCATCGCAGAAACATCAATATGGTAAGTGTGATTTGGTCTGGATAAATCAGCTTTGTTTGTGAAGGTATAGGATATTGTCTCATCAGCATTCATTGTAACCGGATAATTCTCAACAACCTGAGGGCCTCCATCAATGGTGTAAGCCATTGCAATTGAACCGGTAAAAGTTTCATTTCCATAATTTTTTACGGACGCAGTGACAAAGGAATTGGGGCCAGCCAATCGTTTTGGATAAATGGTTGAAATTGCTTCAATACCTACGTCTGTTAATGAAATTTTCTTTGAAGTACTTATAATTTTGGCAGTTACTGAATTATTTGCATCAAAAGCATCCCCGGGAACAACGATCCATGCTTTCAAAGCATAAGTTCCGGGTACTGACAAATCAGCTTTGGTTTTAAAGGAGTAGCTTTTAGCCGGAGCCCTTGAAACAAGGGTATCAACCTGTTCGTGAACAGGAGTGTTGTTGTCTATCTGATAATACACATCCGCGTTAAGCAGATCATGAATACCCGGATTCGAGACTGTAACCGTCACCGTTTCGGCGACAGTTTTTTCGCCACTGTTTGCAGGAGCGGTTATTTCTGTCAGAGCTGCATCGATCATTTTATCCACGCATTCGATGGTTGCCATAAAGCCCTTGTAATTCATTCCATTATCCGAAGTAAACCGTAGGTATAATTCACCGCCCAAAACGAGTGATGTGAACGATGAGGGCAATATACTTCCGGAGAATTTCCCCAACAGATTGGCCGCGATAGGGGATGTTCCGCTGTAGACATAGAGAAAATCACTTTGTTGTTCAGTTTCAAATTCACTAAAGGTAATTTTAATGTTTTTATCAGGGGAACCGGGTTTTAAAGTGATATTAAAGTCCAGGGAATCTTTATAATTAACATATCTTCCTCCCGGATCGACCAAAACAGCTGAACACGTTGTGACAATTCCGGTGGTTATTCCCATAATAATATCGGTTCCGTTGTTGACTTTTGTTAAGGTCTGGCTGTTGTTCTCCGGGACCGGGTCGTTTGGCCTTTTAACCGATGCGTTTACTGTATAGAATCCTGACTTTGAAAAATCAGCTTTTGTCGAGAATACATAAGCAACTTCAGCCATCTGATCAATTGGACCCGGAACTGATTCGCTAACCATGGTGCCCCCATTGATAGAATAGGATACCGGAATATTGATAACCCTGGAGCCGGAAAGGTTTTTTATTTTGACAGAAATCGTTTCTGCATTTGTCATCCCGCTGCTCACGGTTAAAGAGGTCATGGCTATATCCTCTGCGACTTCACTTATTTCGATGTTATCGATGGCTACAAAATCTCCCTTATCCTTCGTATAATCACTATAATCATCATAATTATCGTTGTCTTTATGGACGGTGTAGCCTGTTTTGCATACTGCTTCAAAATCAACAGATAGGGATGGAAGACCAGCATACGCTGAAAGGTCATAATAGACGGATTTGTAACTTGACTGATTTGTGTTGCCGTAAATTCGCGTTCCTTCCATATTGGTAAGGTAATTTCCATTAACCTTTACCCTGAAATAAGATGTACCTGCTGATGTGCGGTATTTCTGCCTGTAATCAAATTTTAGCCTGAATTGCTTTCCGGCCATCGCGGAAGCGTCACTGATACCAATAGATGCCTTAACGACATAGGTTGGGTTTTTTGCAAAGCATGTTGAATCAGTACTATCTACCCAGTCAGCAGTTGCACCCGAGGTTCCCTCCAAACGAATTCCATATTGCTGAGCGTTAGTGATATACCTTACATTTGCTTGTCCTTTATCAGCTGTTAAGCAAAAATTGGCCGAACTTTGGCTATCAAACTTTTCTTGATAGGGTAAGGATGCCACAGGAGCTGTAGCTTGCAGGGTTACAGCAAGGGAGCGCTGGCTAATTGCTCCTGTTGTAAGGTCTATTGCCCGAATGCAATACAAGTTGTTTTTATCCGGTATAATTCCGACAATGTCGTATTTGGTGGATGTAGCATCTGCCAGATGCTTGTAAAGCTGACCATCCAATTTAAGTATTTCGTACCTGGCATTGGCAACGGCATCCCACTGTATGGTATATGGACCTGCCACACCGCATTGCACAGAGGGAACTTTCACATTTTGCGGAACCGGCATAACGTGAAAGGATCCCTTGTCGACATTGAGACGTAAACCATTTGAAATGCGCAACTTACCTGCAGAAGTAGCGCCGGCAGGAATAGTCCAAAGGTAGCCTTTGCTGGATGAGTCAATATTTGAAGCAACAACCGAATAGTTAACGCCACCATCGGTGGAGTATTCCAGGGTAAACGGATTAGTGTACCCTTCACAATCCCATCGGACAACCACCTGGCTTTCGGGAGCCAAAAATTCGCCTCCGATGGGATAGGTAAGTCTCAGGTCTGGCATCACAATGTCATAAACTACTGCAAACTCCTGAACCCCTTCCGGAACCTGATATCCGGCAACATTAATCTGGTAGCTCCCTGCTGCTGGATTCGGGAGGGTTACCTGTTCCAGGTTATTCAGCACATCAATACCTCTGACCGCATTTGCGGAAGGATCTGCCGGATCTAAAATCCACGGTAGCGTTTTTACACCGTCATGCGTCACACTTAAATCTAAATTATTAATCAGAACTCTGGAAGTACCCACAATACCTGCTGGATCGGTCCAGGATAGCATAACTTTTAACGCAACCGCCCCTGCTGGAACTGTTATGTTTTGCGAATAATTGGTTCCCTGGCTTACCGTATTGATAAAGTAATTATTTTGTTCCATTGTCTCGATAGCCCTTAAACCATTGATTTCGCCATATCCGAATTTGAAATCAGGACCCGGATTCCCAAGATCATGAGAAGTATTGCAAGCTAACCCTCTCATCAGGGCAGAAATAGGTTGCTGACCTCCATGGGTTTCTTTGTAACGCTGGAAAACCAAAGCCAATGTTCCGGCTATACCGGGTGTGGCCATGGAGGTTCCGTTCATTAATCCGTATTGGTTGTTAAAGAGGTTTGAATACACGCTTACACCATCGCCACTGATGTTTGGAACTAAACGGCCATCCATGGAAGGACCAAAGCTGCTAAACCAACTCATATTTTCCATCTGGTCAAGAGCAGCACAATTCAATGAATTCTTGAGGTTTGAGATGGTTGTATAATATCCACCAATGCTATCGCATAGGGATTGTTCGTTTCCTGCAGCAAATGCATACAGGAAGTAAGGATACAAAAAGGCCAATTGGTCATCATTGTGGTCGGAAGAATCGTAAATGACCTTAGACGGACAAGTGTTTATATTAGCTCCCCAGGAGTTTGAGGTAATTTCAATTCCATCGTTATCCAATGACAAATGCCTTTCTTCCGCCACAGTCAGTCCATTCGACTGCATGCCAAAATTCCAGGAATAGACCGTAGCCTCAGGAGCCATTCCTAAAGCTTTTGGATCGAGCAGCCCGGCACTAATTAGCGTTCCGCAGGTATGGGTTCCATGATTGGTATAATGCATTTCAGATTCCCGGTTGAAAACCCTGTCATTAAAATCCCGGTGATATTCGACATCAGCATCCCAAAGGCCAATTTTAACTCCTTTGCCGGTTAAGCCAAAACCCAGGCCGGTGATAGTGGAGCTTAAAACATTGGCCCTATGCAATGATTTGCCATGATCATTCTTTAATACTTTTGGAGGTGCAGCCATCTCAATATTCTGTACCCAATCCATCGATGCCAGTATATAAATATCAGATCTTTTAATGGAGGCAGTAAACTGGTTGAAAATCCTCATCATTTTAAAATGTGATGTTTTCAGTTTAGAAACATCGGCGATCACTGCGGCATCATCAATATCCTTAAAAAATGAAACCACCACTTTTACCATGTTTTCACCTTCCTTGGCATAGTCAGGAATATTGCCACTGACAAGCTCCGCATTCATTTTATACTCAGGCAAAATGTCTATCAATGACCTGAGGTTCAATGAGGCACTTTTATCGATATTATAAAACCCGGAAGTAACGGAAACAAAATAGGCATTGCCCTGAACATAGTTTAACAAGTTTATTCCTTGAGATTTAAGCTTTATCTGCTCCTCAAGGGTGGGAAGGGACATGAACTGCAAAATGAAATGATTGGCCTGCAAAGGAACGTTGGTTAAGCGTTGGGATTTCAGCCCCTTTCTTACTTCCTGAAAATCAGCAGCCGGAGTTATGCTTTTCTCATTCAGTGTAATTGTGTATTGGTTTGGATCAAGCCTCTGAGCCCAACTTAAGTTGACAAGCAGTATCAAAAGCGATATGAAATAAATTCTCCTCATGATAAATATATTATTATTAACTAACAAAGAGCGATGCCTTAAGGTTTAACAAAGAAGAATTAAGCATGATTTGGGGTCAGGATGGGTGCAATATTTTAATATTTTTGCAGGATGCCAGATACGAAATTAAAATATTTGTTTGAAAGGGGAATAACTCCTGCTAATGCATTTTCAAACAGGTGGCTATTGGGCAGCTGTGTTTTGCTTGTTCTTCTAGTATTGCTAACTTATTCCGGAGCTGTCAGGAATAGCTTTGTAAGCTGGGATGATAACGAATATGTCATCAACAACAAATTGGTGAGATCAGGCGGAGAGACCGATCTGAAGGCGATTTTTTCCACCGTGGTTTCAGCGAATTTCCATCCGCTTACAATTCTTAGTTTGAGACTGAATGACAATAGTTGCAAAACATGTCCGGAGGGGATATCACCAATGCCGTTTATTATTGGCAATATCATTTTGCACGCACTCAATGTTCTCCTTGTATTTACACTTATCTATTTGCTGTTTGCCAGGAATCTGATTCTTGCCTTTTTTGTGGCAGCCCTATTTGCCGTTCATCCCATGCATGTCGAATCAGTCGCCTGGATATCTGCCAGGAAAGATGTTCTGAGCAGTTTTTTCTTTTTGTCAGGCCTGATTGCCTGGTATAAGTATTTACACGATAAGTCAAAGAAGTATATCTGGCTTGCTCTCTCTTTCATTCTGTTCATATTTGCCTGCCTTTCGAAGGCAACCTCAGTGGTATTCCCTGTTATGGCAATTTTGATCAGGTACTTCACCATCAATGATGAAGGAAATTCGAATAAATCTGTGCTGGTAAAGACTTTTTCTATAAAAACCATTCTCGCCTTACTGCCGTTTTTTGCCGTTTCGTTGTTTTTTGGATTAATGGCCCTTCAGATTCAAGGCGGAGAAAATTTTCTCGGAATGCTAAATTTCATGAAAGAACCTGATTCCGTGATCAATATCATTGCTCCGTTTTCATGGCTTCAGCGCTTCCAGATTGCTTCCTATGGATTTATAGCTTATCTGATAAAGTTTGTTTTCCCTATAAATCAGTCCACCTTCTATCCATATCCTGAAATTGGAGAAATGAGCAATGGTAGTTTTCCATTGCTCCTCTGGCTATCTCTCCTGGCGTTCATGCTTGTCTCTATACTTGTGTTTTTCTCCATGAGGAAAACAAAATTATTCGTGTTCAGCCTGGGATTTTACCTGGTTATGCTGGTATTTGTACTTCAATTTTTGTCAGTCGGCAAGGCCATCATGGCTGAAAGATATACCTACCTTCCTTATATCGGGATTTCAATCATTCCTGCCTATTATATTTCCCAAAATACCGGAAATACCAGGAAATGGCTTCTAATCTTAGCAGGATTCTTCATTGTCATTATGCTGGTTCTTGCCAGGAAGCAGGTAAATGTCTGGTATAACTCCGAAACGCTCTGGACTCAGGCAATTGAAAACCACCCAAACCAGGAACTGGCATGGCGCGCAAGGGGTAAGTACTATTATGGACAATCGTCGCGGACTGTTGATCAGAATCAACGAAAGATTCTGGAAAACAAAGCTATTTCAGACTTCAAGGTGGCCATTGAGCACAAAACAGCTTCCCCTGATGTCTATGAAGGAATGGGAGTCATACTTCAGTCGAGGAATGAATTTAAGACTGCACTTCAGCTTCTTAATATGGCTGTTCGATTGAATCCTAAAAGTGGCAGGACCTACTACAACAGGGCCATCATCTACGATCAGATGAACTTAAAGGAAGAGGCTATCAGGGATTATGATTCAGCTTTGGAAAAGGATCCAAACGCAGCCCTGTCAATAATCAGAAACAGAAGTGTACTGTATCTGGAGACAGAGAAGTATGAGAAGGCGCTAACAGATCTGAATGAACTTATTCGAATTGAAAAGACGAACTATAGCCACTATTACAACAGAGCCTTTGCAAAAGTTAAGCTGAAAGATTATATTGGAGCCATTGCCGATTATCTGATCGTTCTGAAGTTTAATCCTGGCGATAAACAAACACTGGAACAATTAAAGATCTTGACCGATAATCAAAAAAAGTGAATATAGGTCTTCAAGGATTGAGTCAGACTTGTGGGGAATCCTTATTTCCATTTGGATTTGGCTAAAACATTTAATACTCTTGCAATACATAACATAAGCCAACCTGGTTATTTAGAATTTTCGAATGGGAAAAGCAATAGTATTTTGTCGGTGCGGAGGTGAAAGAATTGAACCTGAAAGGCTGCAGTGGATTGAAAATTATCTCAAAGATTCTCCTGCAGAAGTGATAGTTCTGTCGGATTTATGTATGCTTTCCGTTTTAGGAAAGGATCAACTCAAAGCGGTTTTCAAGGATGAAAATGAATATCTCATCATTGGTTGCTTCGAAAGATCCATGAAGCTGCTTTTGGAACAGGGTAATGTTGATGTAAAGAACAGCCATTCATCGTATTTAAATTTTCTCGAATTAAATAACGAGGAAATTGCCTCGAAAGTCGCCTCATTTTGTGAGAATAGCAAGCAGCCACACTCTTTCAAGGAGATCAGTCTATCGACGGATTGGAAATCCTGGTTCCCGGTCCTGGACTATGCACGCTGCAGCTCCTGCGGCCAATGCCACGATTTCTGCCTTTTCGGCGTGTATGAGAAAAAAGACGGTAAGGTGCTTGTTGTCAATCCGCAGTCATGTAAAAATAATTGTCCGGCTTGTGCGCGTATCTGTCCGCAGACGGCCATCATATTTCCAAAATATCAGCATGATGGTGGCATAGGCGGAGCTGAAATAGTCGATGAAGAAGCTGAGCACCAAAGGCAGTCGGCCGATGTAAAAACAATTTTGGCCGGCGATATTTATCAGGCTCTGGAGCAAAGAAAGAATAAACGTCAGTCAATTATCCGGAACGAGGCGATGAGAAAAGCCATCGAGGACCGCGACAAAGCCCTGAATATTTTCAAACTCCCGTAACGATTCCGTATTATCTTTGGCAATTCAATATTAATATTTTTCCATGTCACTACTCGCCAATTTTCTCCATACCGACCGCCGTTGCCTCACCAAATTCACAACGAATATGGTCTGGAAGGGCTTTCTGGGATTCAGGAAATTCAAAAAGAGGAGGGAGCGGGGTGAGCTGTTTCCGGCATTTCAGTTTATTTCTGTCACCAACGACTGCAACCTGAGATGTCAGGGTTGCTGGGTGACTTCTGATGGAAAGAAGGAGCACCTGGACATCGGGAAAATTCATCAGATTATAGAGGAAAGCAAAAGGCAAGGATCTTATTTTTTTGGTATTTTGGGTGGCGAGCCATTGATATACAAGCAGTTGTTTGAAATTTTCGAAAGGCATCAGGATTGCTATTTTCAACTCTTTTCGAATGGCACACTCTTTAGCCAGACTGTGGCGCAAAGACTTAGAAAACTGGCCAATGTGACTCCGCTGTTTAGTTTGGAAGGCGATGAACAGGTTGCCGATATCCGCCGCGGCGGAAAGAACATTTATTCAAGAACACTCAAGGCAATTACGAACTCCGTCGAAAACAGACTGATCACCGGGGTCGCTATCAGCGTATGCAAATCGAACATCGACATGGCGCTTTCCGATGAATTCATACAGATGCTTCACAAGATGGGCGTCGTGTACGTCTGGTACTATATCTACCGACCTGTGGGGGAGAGTCCGAATTACGATTTGGCACTGAGTCAGGATGAGATTTTCAGGCTCAGGAATTTTTTGGTCGACGGACGAATGAAATACCCTGTCGTTCTAATCGATTCCTATTGGCGTGCCGATGGCGAACCTTTCTGCCCTGCAGCGGAAGGCTTAAGCCATCACATCAATGCTTCAGGAAACATCGAACCTTGTCCGGTAATACAACTTGCCGCTGAAAATGTAGCCGATGGAAAGTTGAAGAATATCTACGAAAACTCAGAATTCCTGGGCGATTTCAGGAGCAGCATCCTCCAGAAAACAAAAGGTTGCGTCTTGATGGAGGACCCTGTCTGGCTGAAAAATTTCTCAGAGAAACACAATGCCTTAAACACTTCCCAAAGAGCAGAGATGCTTAGGGATTTTGAAATTGCACCAATCGTCCCAAGCCATGGCTCCTGTCCCAACATTCCAGAAAAGAGCATCATGTACAGGATGGCCAAGAAGATGGCATTTTTTGGCATGGGGGCTTATGGTTGAAGAAAGGACTTGGGGACTTGGAGACTTGGGGACTGGGAGACTGGGCGAGTGGTCGAAAAAGGGAAAGGAGAAGAGGGAAGAGGGAAACGAGAAGAGGGAAATATAGAAATACGGAAATATATGAAATTCAAATTGTTATATAGTAGGGCATGAAAAGTGAATTATCGCTTGAGGTGCCGGTTCACAAAGAGACCAGAAATGCCATCCGGAAAGAGGTAGAAGCCTGGTTTTCGCGAAAGAATATAATTCCGCCGGTATCATACGATTCTGTCGTTGAATTTGCCGGACTTCTGATGGATGAATATGGCTGGAACCAGAACCTGAAGGCCTTTGTGATGGTGTGCTGCGGCAATGCCATCTGGCATCCTGTTGTGGATGTGGTTCCGTACAACCGTCGAATTTTGCTGCTTCCGCATTGCTTGAAAAACAGTAGGCTGTGCAAAGGTCAGATGGATGAGATGGGTCTGCTTTGCGGCGAATGCGGCAATTGCAACATCTCCAGATTCCTGCGCGAAGCAGAAAACCTGGGCTATGTGGCCATCGTAACCGAAGGAACTGCCATCGCAGCGCGGCTGATTGAGAGCGGAAAAGTCGATGCTGTCGTCGGAGTAGGCTGCATGGAAGTGCTGCAAAAAATGTTCGCCTCTACGAGCAAATTCTCCATTCCCGGAATCGGTATCCCACTACTTTCCTGCGGATGCTCGGATACATCGGTTGATGCAGAATGGTTCAAGGAGGAAATATACCGCCTCGAAGAAAATCCTTCGTTTCGCATCCTGAACCTGAACTATCTGAGAAACAAAACATCCTCTATATTTGGCGAGGAACAGCTTAGCCGGATCATCGAACCTGCAAGTAATCTTACTGAACAGCTTGTTTTTGAATCCCTTCTCGCTGGCGGAAAGCGACTGCGCCCACTTTTAACGCTTCTTGCCTACGAGGCTTTCAGCGACCAGGTCGAACCAGCCACCTTAAATCGGCTGGCACTTTCGATCGAGTGTTTTCACAAGGCATCATTGATCCACGATGACATTGAAGATGAGGATGAGATGCGCTATGGCAAGGAGACATTGCATGCACGTTACGGCATTCCGGTGGCCATTAACATCGGAGACCTCCTGATCGGGGAGGGTTACCGGCTGATTGCTGAAACAGGACTACCACCCGCAATCATTCAGGAATGCATCAAAGTGGTTTCAAACGGTCACAGGAAATTGTCGGTCGGTCAGGGAATTGAACTCATGTCTCTGAAGAACCACGAAATATTATCTCTGGAGGAGACGCTGAAAGTCTTTGAATACAAGACTTCCACGGCCTTTAAAGTGTCACTCTTATTGGGTGCTATTGCCGGAGGTGCGGATGTTCCAACCCTTTCCACCCTTGAAGATTTTAGCCGTGCCGTTGGTATTGCTTATCAAATCAAGGATGATCTGGATGATTTCAGCCATCCCGTGGAGAAATTCGAAATCTACAAACCATCGGTTTTGATTTCGATGCTGAATGGGCAATTATCTGATGACGACAGAATACTTTTCGAGGAAGCCCGCTCCGGCAATCTTATTGACCGCATCCAGCAAATGATTGACAAATACGGCATTCGTCAGAGCGCAGAAGATCTTTTAAAGGGATACATCAAAGAATCTGATGATTGCCTGCGCACCTTTCAAAACATTGGATTAAAAATGGCCCTGCATGAGATCCTTGGAAACACTTTCAAAGAGTATATTTAGGCTTGCCGGGAGGAAATACCTCAGAAAAATCAGAGCAAATTCTTTGGAAAGTGTTCTGAAAAATTCCATTAAACTACTCGATCAACAGACGATTGAAGAAATTGGGTTATTTCTGAAAAGTCAGCAAACTCCCTTAGGTGGTTTCTCCGACAGGGGAGGGAAATGCGATCTGTATTATACGCTTTTTGGCTATTTCGTGGCCGAAGCCATTGGCCTGCAAGAGGTTATTCCTGCGCTAAAGGGTTATGTCAGGAATATTGTGCTGTCAGGCGATCTGAAAGGTGTTCACCTGAATTGTGCCATCATTTTATATGTGAAGCTCTTTGAAGTTGAAACACTTCCGGCGAATTTACGTGAAAAATTAGTGTCAGAAAAAAGGCAGAATGAGCCGCAACAGGCCTATTATTCTCTGTTTTTAGAGCTTCTGACCAGTTATTACACCGAGGATTATTTTCAACTTTACAAGGTGCAAAAAGCGCTGAAGAAAAGCAGTTCGTCTTCCGAAATGCCCTGTTCTGTGACTTCGGCACATTTAATTATCCAGGCTAGTTTTGGAAAGCAAACCGATGAATTAATCAGCGCGCTTCATCTATTTTACAGAAAGGACGGGAGTTTTGCCGCGGTAAAACATGCACCGATCGGCGATTTGCTCTCTACCGGAGTGGCTTTGTATGCCTTGAAATTCGTGGGCTACGACCACCGTATCATGAAACCGGATTGCCTGAATTACATCGATTCCCTCTATTCCGATGGCGGATTTTGTGCCACTGTTTTGGATCCAGGACCGGATGTGGAATATACTTTTTATGGGCTTTTGGCCTTGGGGGCCCTTGCAGAATGAGTAAAGACAAAGAAATATTAAACCACCGCTTCCGGGAGTTATGTGCCATTCTGGTGCAGGAACAAAACAGCGAAGGATTCTGGGATGGGAAACTCTCTTCCAGTGCACTTTCCACGGCCATTGCCATGGTCGCTTTAAAACTTGCTGGCAACATTGAAGATGATTTGAAGATCAGTTCCGGCTACCATTGGTTGAAAGCCAATGTCAATGATGATGGTGGTTTTGGCGACACTCCCGAGAGTCAGAGCAATGTCAGCACTAGCCTGATCTGTTACGCCGCCGTGCACTATTGCCAGCCTGGAGGCCAGGAAACTCCTCTTTTGAAAGCGATTGAAGCCTATCTGGCTAGTCAAAATATCACCCTCTCCCCGCAAACCATTACCTCCGCGATCCTGAAGTTTTACGGAAAGGATTACACTTTTTCGGTTCCAATTCTCTCCTTGCTGATCATTTGCGATGTCCTCCCCAAAGAGGCAGCTTCCCATATCCCGCAGCTTCCTTTCGAGTTGTCACTTTTGCCCCAACGGTTGTACCGCTTTTTTAATTTGCAGGTGGTGAGCTATGCTATTCCGGCATTGATCGGAGTTGGTATTTTTATCCACACTACCCGGAAGCCAAAAATCGGTGCAACGAAATACCTCAGGAGCAAATTTGTGGATCCGGCCATCCGTCAGTTGACAACCCTGATGCCAGAGAGCGGCGGATTTTTGGAGGCCATTCCGCTCACCGGTTTTGTGTCGATGTGCCTCATGGCAAGTGGTAAGGGCGACAATATCGTGGTTAAGAAAGGGCTCGGATTTCTTACCAGACAGCAGCGGGAGGATGGCAGCTGGCCCATCGACACCAATCTCTCAACCTGGGTAACGACACTGGCCGTTAAGGCTCTGGGACCTCAGCTAAAGTCAGTTCTCTCTACCGAAAAGCTTAGTCAGCTCAGAAATCACCTGCTCTCAATTCAATACAAATCGAAACATCCGTTCAACGGGGCAAAAGCGGGTGGCTGGGGTTGGACCAGTTTCTCCGGTTCTGTGCCTGATGCGGACGATACCCCCGGGGCCATTCTGGCTTTGCTGGAGTTGTTTGAAGGCAGCGGAGAGGAGGCAGCAGCCATTGTATTCGGATGCTATTGGCTGGTCGATCTGCAGAATTCGGATGGCGGCTTTCCCACATTTTGCAAAGGATGGGGAAAATTGCCTTTCGATAGCAGTTGTGCCGACCTGACCGGTCACACGCTGCTGGCATTTGTCAGTACCCTCGATAAGTTTGGAGACCAGCTGCCGGTCTCTTTCCAAAAGGAAATACAGGTCAGCGCTTTGAAAGCCGCCGGATATCTGCAAAAACATCAGGCATCGGATGGCCACTGGCTTCCCCTGTGGTTTGGCAACCAGCAAACCCCTGGAAATAAAAATCCGGTATACGGCACAGCAAGAGTTTCAGTCTATCTCACTGACTGTTTAAACAAACGCTTTGTGAAGGATGATTTAAAAGAAAGATTGATTACCATGAATCTATCGGCCCAGCATTACCTCTTGTCCCAACAAAACGAAGATGGAAGTTGGGGTGGACAAAAAAATATACAGGGAACCATAGAAGAAACTTCTCTGGCCATCTCTACTTTGGTTGCCCAACACCCCGAAGTTTGCGCAGCGGGATTTGATTGGTTGAGACGGGAAACGGGCAAGAACTTTAAATCCAGTCCGATCGGTCTCTACTTTGCAGCCCTCTGGTATGATGAAAAAATGTATCCAATCGTTTGTTATACGGAGGCCTTAAGGCGATTTTTAAATTAAATAGAGCTGCCGGGAAGGGCAGCTCTATTTAATTTAAAAATCGCGTATGGGACACGTGAAATAAAATGTACTTCCCACTTTCTCTACACTTTCAACCCAAATTTTGCCGCCGTTTTTTTCGACAAATTCCTTGCACAACAAAAGTCCCAGGCCGGTACTTGGTTCTGCGTCTGTACCTGGTCTGTTTGAAAGGCCATCCAAATTGAAGAGTTTCTCCAGACCGTTATTATCCATCCCAATACCAGTATCCCTGATCGAGAATTCAGCAGTAGTCGCATCAACAGCATGTGCCGATATGGTGATTATTCCATTATGTGGTGTAAATTTAACCGCATTGGATAAAAGGTTCCGAATGGTAGAGCTGAACATATTCGGGTCAACGAATACGTTCAGATTTGCTGGAATTTTCAATTCGATCACAGTCTGCTTTTTCGTAGCCATCACCTTAACTGATTCTGTTAAAGGCCCGATTTTTTCCAGCACGTTTATAGTCTCGGCTTGAAATGGAGTCAAGTTTCTTTGCATGCGCGACCAATCCAATAGATTTTCAATCAAGTTGAAAACATTCGCAGCAGAATTTCTCATCAAAGTAGCCATCTGTTGAATCTGATCCCTATCCAAGGTTGGCAGATCCTCACACAAAAGCTGTGTTAAACCGAGAAAACCATTAAATGGCCCCCGGAGGTCATGTGCAACAATGGAGAAAAACTTGTCTTTTTCTGAAATCGATTGATTCAAAAGTTCATTGTTGTTTTTTAGTTCCTCCTGAGTTCTCTTAAGTTCCGTGACATCAGATAAAGTCAAATAGAAACCATCATCATTTTCTGAGATTATTCCGGAGGCAATAAATGATAAGGATGTTATTTCATCTGATTCAAGAGTAATCTCCTCAATTTCTTTGTTTTTACTTCTAAAAATTCTATACATGAACAGGTTGAAAGCATTGATAGAATCCTGTGAGAGAAAACTTAGAAACGAATGATTTATTAAAATTGAGCGTTCTTTTTTAAGCATCTTTGCCCCAAGATGATTCAATTTAAGAATTTTTCCCTCTTTTGAAAGTGTGAAATATCCAATGGGCGCAAAATCGTACAATTCCGTGTATCTATCATTGGCTTGTACAGTCCTTTCCTGTGCCAGTAGCAGTTCGTGGTTCTGCATCTCCAACTCGATCTGGTGCACCTCGAATTCGTGAATAAGTTTAAGCAGGTCGTTTTCAGAGGCGGGTAAAGCTGATTCCTGTAATCTTTTTTTCAGCTGCATTTCAGCCTTTTGGCGCAACATTCTGGAATTAGCTTCGTCCTTTTTCATTGTCATTGCTAGGTTTTATCATTGTCCTTTCCTGACTACTTTTGGGCAGTAACATCGCCATTTTTGCGCACAAAACATTGAATGATCCTGGAATTATTTACAGTGTAAACATTACTGATAAATTCAACATTGATCGTTTTTCCACCGGCTGTTTCAAGAGGTAAATTCTCATAACGAACGATGCTCTTTTGCTGCAACTCCAAAAACATATCCTTGTTTGCAACGATGTCTTTGAAGCAACCTATATCCCAGATGGCTTTTTCAACAAACTGCTCTTTTGAAAAACCGAGGATCTCGATCAAAAACGGGTTCACATCAATAATCCTGCCGGTTTCCACATTGAGAATAAGAATCCCGTCTTTGGCATATTCAAAGATATGCCGGTATCGGGCTTCCGAAAGGATCATGGCATGCTCCGCACGTTTGTTTTCCGAAATGTCGCTGAAGGTCAATACCAGTCCGTCGATGTAGTCGTCAAGGGTACGGTAAGGCATAATCCGAATATTGAACCACCGTCCATCTTTGGTAGAAATGGCCGACTCCATAGCGTACAGCGTTTTGAGTACCTGGCTACAATGCAAGGCTATATCCGGATAATTTAAATCGGAAACCTGGTCGGTAAATGGTCTGCCAACGTCGGCTGGCCTCAGTTTGAAAATGGCGGTTGTTGAATCTGTAAATCTTCTGATTCTCAATTCTTTGTCAAGGAATAAGGTGGCAATCTCTGTGCTGTTGAGCAGGTTCTTCATGTCGTTGTTTGCCTGGACAAAGTCACCGATTTTAATTTCCAGTTCGGCATTTACCGCTAACAACTCTTCGTTCAGGCTTTGCATCTCCTCTTTAGACGTTGTGAGCTCTTCATTGGTCGATTGCAACTCTTCGTTTGTAGACTGAAGCTCCTCGTTGGTCGATTTCAGCTCTTCCTGCGAGGTCTGCATCTCCTCACGAATACTTTGCAGCTCTTCATTGCTTCGTTTGAGTTCGAGTTTCAGTTCATCTTCTTGTCCCTCAGAATGACTTATGCCGGTCATTTTTCTCCTCTTAGCCTTTTGAACAGGAGCAGCTACATCTGTAAATACCACAATGATCATCCCTTTCACCGAATTGGGACTTTCAATTTGTTGCAAAGTCACATCCACAAATTGGGTGCCTCCATTGGTTCCTACCTTTAAATTGCGAAATACCTCGGCTTCGAAGTTGTTTGACACTTTGCGGAAGGCTCCAGGCAAAGCTTCGCGCAATCCTTCCCGTGCCATTGAAAAGATGTTCATGTTTGTCTTGCCGGCAGCAGGCTCAAGGTATTTTCCTGTACGACCGGTAATGAAAATGATGTCACCTTTCGCGTTGACCATCAAGCTGGCGGGAGCAAACCGTTGAAGCACAATCTGTTCGGTAACGGATTGCAGATTTTCGCTTGTTTTTTGGACCACTTTATTTTCTTGAATCCCAATCTTTGGCCGGCCGAAGGAACTTGGAAAGTTAAGTAGCTGATTGGACAAATCATTTGAAGATCGTTGGAATATTTTCAATTTTGTATCCAGATCATTGAAACCCTCACTGAAATTTCCAAGAGTTTCTGCAGCACCCAAAACCATAATGCCATAGGGATTCAGGCTGTAATTAAACAAGGAAATCAGTTTTTTTTGCAAATCAGACTCCATGTAAATAAGCATGTTGCGGCAAGTAAGAATATCAAGTTTGGTGAATGGCGGATCTTTGATCACATTCTGCCGCGCAAAAACAACCATTTCCCTGATGGATGTATTTAACCGGTAACCTCGGGCTTCATGGATGAAAAACCTGCTTAGCCGGTCTTGGGATACATCAGCTGAAATACTGGTAGGAAAGACCCCTTTTCGGGCGATATCTATGGCATCCTTGTCCAGATCTGTTGCAAAAATTTGCAGGGTTAGGTTTTTGTGTTTTTTAAGCTTTTCCAGTGCTTCTCTGAAAACAATGGCAAGCGAATAAGCCTCTTCCCCTGTTGAGCATCCTGTGACCCATGCCCGAAGAACATAGCCTGAAGGCAAAACATGTAACTACTCAAGTCGTTTTATAACTTTTCAGAATCTGCCTTCGATAAATATTA
>JBAXED010000061.1:0-21674 GCA_037140615.1 Prolixibacteraceae bacterium | reverse complement strand
TGCCAGGGGAACCGACAATGCCTTGTATCACAAAGCTTGGGATGGACACGCCTGGGTTGGATGGGAATCCATGGGCGGTATTATTACGAGTGATCCTTCAGCTGTGTGCTGGGGACCCAATCGGATTGATGTTTTTGCCAGGGGAACCGACAATGCCTTGTATCACAAAGCTTGGGATGGACACGCCTGGTTTGGATGGGAATCCTTGGGTGGTATCATTACTACCAATCCTTCAGCCGTAAGTTGGGGAACAAATCGTCTTGACATTTTTGCCAGGGGAACCGACAATGCCTTATATCACAAAGCTTGGGATGGACACTCCTGGTTTGGATGGGAATCCTTGGGTGGTATAATTACAACTGATCCTTCAGCCGTTAGTTGGGGACCCAATCGTCTTGACATTTTTGCCAGGGGTACTGATAATGCAATTTATCATAAATGGTGGGACGGACACGCCTGGGGCGGTTATGAATCTTTGGGTGGAATTATTACAAGTAATATTTCTGCCGTCAGCTGGGCTAGTGGCCGACTTGACATTTTTGCCAGAGGTACCGATAATGCATTGTATCATAAATGGTATAGCGCATAATAGGTTCTAAAAAAAGTTCGAACGCACAACATTGAATTGCCGGCAATATGGAAGACACTAAACAAGATAATTCATATACATCCTTTTTGGGTAACGGATGGAGTTTCCCTCCGGAATTTATTCCGGAAACATCCGGGGTAGCCATGACTGCTGATGAAGAAGATATCCAGGCCAGTCTGAAAATAATGCTGGGAACCGCCGCGGGCGAGCGTTTCATGAATCCCAAATACGGAATGGATTTGCATGAGATGCTGTTCGAACCGATGGGTACCACTGCCAAAACATTGTTGAAGGACCGTGTCAAATATGCCATCCTGATATATGAACCGCGGATCAATTTGCTTTCGCTTGAATTGGATTCTTCAGCAGAACTGGAGGGTAGGATAAGTATCATCCTCGAATATATCATCAGATCAACGAACTCACGTTACAACCTCGTCTTTCCTTTTTATACGACAGACAGCAATGAAGTGCGTAAGACAGTTGATTTTAACAACAGCTAGCAAAACCCATTATGGCGGTACAAGACATCATACAAAACCTCATCTTCCGGCACGGGCAATCTCAGGATATGCGCATGCCGGAAGAGCTGGGTGTTCATTTTGCCGACATCGACGAACGGTCGGATGAAGAGCTGCTGCTCTTTGCCAAAAAATTCGCCGAGTTTGTCAAATTTTATCCGAAAGACCCTTCTGATCCCATTGGAAACTGGACCAGTTTTTTCCCGGTCGATTTGAAGGGGATTCGCATGCTACTACAAAATAAAAATGGCGATGTGCCTCCTCATCTGGCTCTTTTTGTCAGCTTTTTAAAATTGTACCAGGCTGGTCCGCAGGAAAATATCAATAAATTCACTGGAAGTCATCTGGATTTCTTTTTTGCGGAAATATTACGGCTTACTCAAAAACCGGCTGTTCCCGATAAGTCTCATGTCGTTCTGGAACTAAAGAAAAACGCAAGCCAGATAAGCATTGGACCCAAAGATCTTTTTTCGGCAGGCAAGGACAACACAAAAGTAGAATTAGTCTATACCCCTACAGGTGAAACGGTCGTAAACAATGCCAAAATTGAGCAGCTAAGTTCCTTTTTCTATGACAAGTCCGGCCATGGAACCATTCGATACGCTCCCATTGCAAATTCTTCTGATGGGATGGGAGGTAAATTGTTGGGCGGTGAGCCCAAATGGCAGGCTTTTGGAAATGAAAAAAATCCGCCGGTAGAGATCGGTTTTGCCATTGCTTCGCCTGTCCTCAGAATGCAGGAGGGTGTCAGAAAAGTTAATCTCACATTGACGCTTTCCAATGTGGATGTCAGTTTGATTAATGACACTACACTCAAAGGGGCATTTGACCTTTACCTTACCGGGGAGAAAAGCTGGATTGGTCCTTTTGCAGTTGTTCCAACAATTACAAACGGAAATACATTATTATTTTCATTTACAGTGCCTGCTACTGAGAAGGCTGTTGTCGATTATGATGTGGCTATTCATGGATACCGGTATACCACAAAATCGCCCGTTATTCAAGTGTTGCTGAAAACAGGACAATCCTCATCCGCATTGGGCTACAATGTTTTCGCCGGAGTAAAAATCAAAAAGGCTAAGGTGACTGTTGATGTCTCCGGTGTCACATCTCTTTCGCTTGAGGGTGACCAGGGGATTTTGAATGCCAAAAAACCATTTACCCCATTTGGACCTGTACCTACCAAAGGTTCGACCTTCCTGGTAGGTTATGAAGAAGCACTTTCAAAGAAAATTACTGAACTGTCAGTGTCGGTTGCATGGAAGAATCCGCCAACGAGTTTTGGCAGTTATTACAGTGCATATGGAGAGACGGTCAACAACGATAGCTTCACTGCTGATGTTGTATTTTCGTACAAGGGCAACCCGAATTTTTCCCAGAGCAATGTTCATCTGTTTGATACTTCGAATGCTGCCGCTCAGAATAACATGATTTTTACCCCCGGCTTCATTCCTCTTAGTGTATTCTATCCAATAGGTTTGCAGGTGTATAGCCTTCAACAAACAGGAACAGTTTGGGCGAATTCGTATTTGCAGCAAATGTTCTATTATAATCCGGTACTTATCAATAAACCGGCTATCCCGGAGCCGGCTAAAGGTTTTATTCGGTTTACCCTGAATAAAAGTTTTTACCATGCCGAGTATCCTAAAAAGACGGTAGAAAATATTCTTCGCTTCTCAAAACAAATTGGAACGACCCCAGCCTTTGTAGCCTTGAACGAGCCTTATACACCAGTAATTCAAAATATATCACTGTCGTATAAAGCATCTTCAGACGACGTTAGCATCAATACTTTGTCGCTGGATGATTTTACCAACGATGAGATACAATTTTTCCAGATTGCCTGGTTTGGTCAGATTCAGGAACACAGCTACCAAAGAAATTTGTTTAATTTTTTGGTTGACAAGTCCGTCTCACTTTTTCCAGAATACAAAAATGAGGGAGAATTGGTGATTGGTTTTAGCAATTTAAAAGCAGGCGACAGCGTAAGCGTGCTATTTCAGGTGGCAGAAGGAAGTGAAGATCCAGAGCTCGATCAGGTGAACTTAGACTGGGCTGTCTTATCCGACAATTACTGGAAGCCTATGGCCAAGAGTGAGGTTGTACTCGATACGACCAATAAACTGCTTCGGAGCGGCATCATCAAATTTGTTTTGCCCCACGATGCTACTACTTCGAATAGCCTCATGCCGCCCGACTGGATCTGGATCAAAGCCTCCATCAAAAAAAATGTCAAGGCAGTTTGTCAACTGGTTTCAGTGGTGGCCAATGCATTGGAAGTGCAGTTTACAGAGATGCAAAATGATCCGGATCATCTGGTCCACCCTCTGGAGAAAAATAAGATCACGAAGTTGAAAGATGGCAACGCATCCGTTAAAAGTGTGACACAGCCGTTCGCCTCTTTTGGCGGCATGCAGAAGGAGACACACAATGCTCTGTATACCCGTGGTGCTGAACGTTTGCGCCATAAAAACAGGGCCATTACAAGCTGGGATTATGAACGGTTGGTGCTCGAAGCATTTCCGGAAGTTCATAAGGTGAAATGCATTCCGCATGCCAAATTCATGCCTTCCTCGAATAAATATTGCTGGCTGGCTCCGGGAAATGTGGTGCTGGTAGTCGTTCCCGATCTGACCAACAAAAATGCTGTCGACCCATTGTCTCCCAAAGTGAACGGAAATACCATCAGCAACATCACCCAGATGGTGAACACCCATTCGGGGATACAGGTCAATGTCAAAGTTAAAAATCCGGCATACCAAAAGCTAAGACTTGCGTTTAAAGTGAAATTTCATGAGGGATATGAATTTAATTTTTACGCCGAAAAACTCAAGGATCAGATTAAAGAATACCTCTCACCCTGGGCATATGCTTCGAGCAAGGAGATCTCCTTCGGAGGAAAGATCTACAAATCAGTATTGCTCGACTTCGTGGAGGAAATTGAGTATGTCGATTATCTGGAAGATTTTTATCTCTACAGCATATCTGAACTGACGGGTCAGTCGGGCGACCTCAACGAAGTACAACCGGAAACGCCCGACACAATTTTGGTGTCGGATCAAACGCACATCATCAACGAAATTTACTAAGGAGAAAGACCATGTTAGCTGAACTGATCATACCAAAAAATAAAAAGAAAGAGCTCGCCCTCGATCACAAACAGTTGTATGCACTGGGTCTTCGGCATGTGCAGGAGCTCTCTAGCAAGATATGGACTGATTACAACGTACATGATCCTGGTATCACCATTCTGGAACTTCTTGCTTATTCGCTCACGGACCTTGGATACCGGAGCAACTATTCAGTGAAAGATCTCCTGGCAACCGAAAAGGACAATGCCGCCAATATGGCAAAACAGTTTTTTACTGCCAGGCAGATTTTCCCCAACAGGGCGCTTACTCTGAACGATTACCGGAAGGTTCTGGCCGACCTGGAAGGTGTCAAAAATGGCTGGATATCTAAACATGAGCTTTCCTATTTCGCTGATACCGTGCTTGGCGAATTGCGCACTGACAATCCGGGACTCGAAGGTATTGAAGAGATTAATATTGCCGGATTGTACGATGTGACGATAGAATATGCGGATAAAATCACAACTACTGCTCAAAAGGAAGGGATCAAGAAGAAGGTGCTCAGTCTGTTGCAGTCGAACAGAAATCTATGCGAAGATTTTGTTGGGTACAAGGAGATTGAAAATCAGTTGTTTAATCTTTGCTGTGACTTGGAGCTGGAGAGTTCAGCGGATGTGTCAGCGGTCAAAGCCGAAATATTTTACCGTGTTCAAGACTACTTGTGTCCGTCCATTCGTTTTTATTCATTGAGTCAGATGCTCGAACGAAAGAAGGAGGATGGAACCTTGTTCTCGGCAGATGAAATTTTTGACGGACCTGCGCTCAACACCGGTTTCATTGATGACCATGAGCTTGAAAAGGCGGAATTGCGAACTTCAATTAATCTTTCCGATATCATCAACCTGATCATGGATATCCAGGGAGTGGTGGCAGTCCGTGATATATTGGTGATCCCATTTCCGGAAGTGCCGGATACTCCTGCAATTCTTCCTGAAAACAAATGGGTGGTTCCCGTCATCCCCGGTAGAAAGCCCACCCTGCCAATCGATTTTATTGAAGACGCCAACTATTTTTTAAAGTTCTATAAACGCAACATGCCTGTTTATCCTCAGGCAAGCAAGGTCCTGGCCAAATTGGGTGATTTGTATGCAGAATTTCCTGATAAACCGGCTGCCGGAACAACAAATGACCTGCCAATTCCACTTGGAACATTCAGGAATCCTGAAGCATACTACTCCTTCCAAAATGATTTTCCGGCATTATACGGGCTAAGTGAAGCTGGTCTCACCAGTACCGCTACCGATGAACGCGTTGCTCTGGCTGCCCAGCTCAAAGCTTACCTGCTTTTTTTCGATCAGCTGATGGCCAATTATTTTTCGCAATTGAGTCATCTTAAGGAGCTCTTCTCGATGGATCCGACTATTGAGCGCACTTATTTTTATCAGGTAGTAGATTCATTTGCAGAATATGAGAAGATTTATGGTCCGGCAGCAGGAGATATTCTGACCACCCTGGAGACCAAAACGGAGGATCAGCTTGTTCACACTACGCGCCGCAACCGATTTTTGGATCACCTTATCTCGCGCTTTGCCGAGCGGTTCACAGATTTTGCTAATCTGGTTCATTCTGCGCTCGGAGCAAGTCCAGAATCAATTGCCCGCTACAAGTGTGATTTTCTTGCGAACTATCCTGTCATAAGCAGCGAGCGGGCACTGGCCTACAACTACACGCTCAATGGTGAATTTGATTTGTGGAACAGCACAAATGTATCAGGGCTCGAAAAAAGACTTTCCAAATTATTGGCCATCCCCAATTTTGCGCGCAGAAATCTTAGCTCTGTCAACTATACGATCTATTCAGAAATTGACACTACTCCGGGTGATGAGTTCAGATTCAGAGTAAGAAACAGTCTAACTGGTAAAATCATCCTCAGCAGCAGCACCCATTATCTGACTGAAGACAAGGCTCTGGAAGCAATGAAATTAGCTATCCAGACCGGTATGCAGCCATCCGGGTACGAGAAGAAAAAGACCGTTGACAACCGGTATTATTTCAATGTGACTGATGGTTCAGGTGAAGTAATTGCCAGAAGAATTGAGTATTTCGATACCGAAGAAGAGATGAATGCCGCCCTTGAGGATCTCATCAATTATCTGCAGCGAAATTACAGCGATGAAGGGATGTTCCTGATAGAAAATATCCTGCTGAGACCCGTTCAGGAAGGTGATCCTTTTTTGCCTGTATGTAAGGCGTCCATGCAATCATCATGTGCAGATTTTGATCCCTATTCCTACCGCATTCACGTGATACTTCCCGCCGAAAACGGGCGATTCAAATACATGCCTTTCCGAAGGTTTGTGGAAGAGATCATCCGTGAAGAAACGCCTGCCCATATCCTTTCAAAAATATGCTGGATCAGCAAAGAGGATATGTCGGTTCTCGAAAATGCCTACCACGATTGGATTTTGTTGAAAAGTGGCAAGGATGGCAATGACCGGCTCAGGAAATTACAGAAATTCATCGCGTCGCTTTACGAAGTCAGAAACATCTATCCGTCTGAATTGCTTAGGGCCTGCGACACGAACGAACCAAAATTTATTCTTGGTGATACCGCAATTGGTTCACAGGAAAACTAATAAAAGTAAAATAACGCACTAAAATAATGACATCATGACACAGATTCTGAAAAGCCTGGACGAGATAACGACCGGATACAGCATCTTCGAAAAGGACCAGGTGCTGACTGCCTTGCAGCTAAACAGTGTTGCCCTTTACACGGAGGATCAGACGCGCCTGACCCGCACCCAACTCCTTGGCGTAGGGATAATTTGCGGATTGAAAGTGACAGGTGATGGAAAGCAAATATCTGTTGGCAAAGGAATGGGGATTACAACGGATGGCGACCTTCTGTATTTCAGTTCGGATACGCAGTTTACGCAATACAAGCTCTATGATGATAAAAATCCTGTCTATTCCCCGTTTTACAGGGATGAGGCGATCATACCAATTTATGAGCTTGTCCAGTCAGAAGTGCAGGACAAAAGATCCTTTCCATTGGGGCAGTTTACAGACAATACTGAGCTGAAACTTGAACAGATGGTGGCATTGCTGTACATGGAAAGTTACATTTTCGATCCTGACCAGTGTTCAGGCACCGATTGCAACAATTCAGGTCAGAAAATGACCAACAATCAAAAGGTTTTACTCGTGTCGAAGGAGTATATTGGATTGCTGAAACCGGTGATTCCTACACCCCACCAGGCATATGTACAAATGGCAGAGGTAGTGGCAGACCGTCCGGTTATCAATTCCAATATTAAATTCCATGCTCAGTTGGTGTCAGTTTACCGAAGTGTCTGCAGCATGATAAATGCCAAACTCTCAACCGAGTTACCCAAAATATATCCGGCTTGCAGTAATTTTCTTTCACCGGTTTTTGAAACGGATCCTACTTCTACCTGGCTGACTGTCCTCAAAAACTGGAGTGATTATTACACCGGAAATGAAATCGGTATCCAGTATTATTTTGACTTTCTCAGGGATTTGGCAGAATCGTACAATGATTTTCACGAACTGCTTTTTGACGATACAACCTGGTGCTCTCCCGACAAGGATGCTTTTCCAAAGCATTTGATTTTGGGTTCGATCAATGGGGATGCTGAAATCGACGAAGATCGTACCGGATTTTACCCATCGCAGCTCACCAGTCATACTCTTGAAAAGAAGAGGCATGCTGAGTTTCTTGCCGCAAAATTGAACATTCAATTGCTCACTTTTGAGGTTCCATCTATTACGAAAAGAATTGGGCTTGACATCTCTGTCAATTTTCTTGAGAATATCAAACCAGTTGAGATGATCAAACCGGTGAACCTATGGCGCATAACGAAGAGTCAGGATATCCGTATCACACCAGGCAGGTCCGAAGAATATGCCTTGGAGGAACGCGCAATTCCTTACTATTACAAAATTGATGCTTCACATCCAATCTATGAATATTGGAACTATAGTTTGCATAAAAGGAGAAAAGGAACCAACAACTACTCCTATAGTGCAGTAAATTATGGGGCCCAGGGCGCTGCTGCCAATCCAATGAATGCCCAGATCGGGAAATTTGACTTTTTCAGGATCGAAGGCTTCCTTGGTCAGAATATTGTCAATGTCCACAGGTTTCTGGAAGATCAAATCAGTACTTTCAATTTGCCTATCAACCTAAGATCGGTGATGTTGGGAGAAGACCGGACAAAAATTATTATCAGACCTCCATTTTATTTTGGGCATTTGCACCAGCTGCACAACATGCTTCGGACGGATGTCGTGAACCAGCTGAGCGAAGTAAAGCAGTTCAGTGGCGGACTGAAATCCAGCGTTCTGGAGAAATTGACCATACTGGAAGACAAGGACAAGGGAACTTTTGCACAAGTTGCTGCCAGTAGGGATACTGAGCTGAGCACAGCTATAGCAGGGGCGACGGCTAAACTGCAGGTAAATTACCAGGATTATGCGACCCAAAACAGTGCGGCAGTTTCCTGGCGGACAAATCTCGAGGATGCCATGAAGCAATCAGGAAGTTTTAAAAGTGAAATAAGTGCAGCAGCTAAAACTGAGTTCAACACTCCTTTCGATTCTTTGGTGAGCAACAGACACGTAAACATGCTGGACCATCTTGACATCCTGATAAAGCGCGACGTCGAGATAAAGGAGAACAAGCTGCTTTTCAACAACTACATTGCCCAACACCCCGGATTGGAGCATGCGGGAGGCGTCATGCGCGGAGGTACTTTCGTGTTGGCGTACGATGAAAACAACACCATCGTTGCCGATTTTATGCTGCCATACCAGGAAACTGATGCCGAAAAGAACGACCAGTTGGAACCGGATATTCAAATCAAGCAAATCCGCCCGAATTTTGTCATCGATTCCGGATTGAACATTCTGGAACCATTGGATATCAAGTTAAGCGGCAAATTCCATGATTTCAAAGTAAATGACCTTGACCCTCTTCTGAACATAAAAGCGAAAGCAATTCAAGACCAGCTTGACGGTACCTGGAACACCAAATTCGATGTACAGCAAAAAGATTACTTCAGCTCTATCAAGGAGTCGTTTGGCAACATGAGCAATGCTCTGATCAAAAACATTGCTGTTAATCCCAAGGTCACCGCGGCCGGAGCAGAATATACTGATGTGAATCTGCAAAGGGCTGTTGAGGAGGTAGTGTCAGTAAGAGGGATCATTGATGGATACAAAGCCAAAGCCGAAAAAGCTACAGACGCTGCCATAAGGACCAACTATCTGGATTTGGCATCAAAAATGGAGATTGTACTTGCTGATACGCTCACCGAAACTACCCAAATAGTTGCTAATTCAGGTGCAGAGCTGAGTGTTGGTACCGATGGTTTTAAGGCGATGACAGAAATAAGTGCCAATCTTGGTGCCATCAAGGATGCTGCCGTACTTACAAAAACCCTGGATAACCTGAACGTTCTTTCGGGAAAGGGCAGTGGCTCGTTAGGCACATTTGTTAAAAACATAACCATGAGATAAGTCATATGAGAACATTACCTCACAAGATTTCTAAACAGCAATGGAAAGTTTTTGCCGAAACGGCAGATCAGGCATTTGCTTTGCGCCAGCAACTTAATGAACGATGGCAAGAGACACTTTTGCCGGTGTTTGACAAGGTTTTCACAGAATTTGCATCGGGAGACGATGTCATCTTAATCCCAAAAATTGAGATTATATTGAAAGTAGCCTATGGAAAAGAAATCTGGGAAAACATTGCTCAGGAGTTGTACCATCAACTTTCGAATTCGTTACGAAATGAAGATCAGACCAATAAAGGAACTTCGGACAACGTAACCGAAAAAGTATCCATTCCCGCTGACCAATATCGGCTGGAAGTTTTGCTTCATTATCTTCATAATGGGGATTTGCCCAGACAATCGGGCTTTCAGACGGAAGTCGTATCAACATTACTCATTGCAACGATCCAGGAGCACTGGCAGAAACTTGCCGAATATATTCTGTTCAACCAGGTTTCCCAACCCTTTCTTTTCAGACTCATTCAATTGTTGTCATTTGGAGAAGTTATTCAGTTAACAGAAGATGTCACTGGACATTTGTCACTTGCAGCGAAAAAAGAGTTGAATCTAATGCTATTTGCATTGTTGAATTCTGATGAGTATTATTTCGACCCTCATACTTCGCTGATGCTTGCTGCAGCCTTCCTGCATGCTGGTATTAGCAATAGTATCCGACGGAATATACCCAACTGGGAAGAGGCCGCAAGCCGTTTACTAACTGCGGATAAACTGAATGAGGTGAGGAAATTTCTGGTTCTTATTCCAGGAAATTTGCTTTTCTTTTCTACCTCAACCAGCGACGATAAAGAGACAGATGCTAAAGTGGAAACTCAAAAGGAGGCTGGTCAGATTTCAAAACTCAGGATTTTTGGTACAGATTTTAATGCCAAATTTGAGGAGAGTGAAGGCCAGGATACGTCCTTGCCTGGCAAAATGAATTCATCAGATCCATCAGAAATTTTTTATGGAAACAGGTCTGCTTCCGGAGGAGAACTATCGCATTCTGATTCCCTGTTGAGTCAAGCAAAAGAATCAAGGTACAGTGTACAAAATGCAGGGCTGTTGCTCTTACATCCCTTCCTTGTGAGATTGTTTGTTTATTGCGGAATACTACCTGAAAATGAAAAGATAATTTCAGTCTGGAACCTTTCAAAAGCAGCAGCCTTGCTTCATTTCCTGGCAACCGGACGTGATGAAGTATTTGAATTTGAGCTGGGCTTCATTAAAGTATTGCTTGGGCTCAATCCTGATCAGCCCCTCGCAGTTTCGAAAGGATTGCTTTCTAAAAGTCAGAAAGAAGAAGTCGATTCGCTTTTAAATTCTGTTATTGAACACTGGGCTTCTTTGAAAAGTACATCAAAAGAGGGATTAAGGAGCTCTTTTATTCAGAGAAATGGATTGCTCCTCCCAAACGAAGATGGTTGGAAGATTCATTTGGAGAGCGCTGCCTATGATGTGCTCTTAAAAACTATTCCATGGAGTTATTCTATTATAAAACTACCGTGGATGAATAAACCAATCTATACATAATGTCAAACGAACTGAATAATAATGCCCGTGACCTCAATCTGGATATGGATTGGTTTGCCGATGTACTAAATGCCCGGCTGAATGTCTATTTTGAAAAGCCGGGCTCACCGTCAAATGTTCTGTCGATCGTTGCGCCTGACCTGTCTAAAAGTGTTTCATTTTACGGAAAATTTGTCACCGTTAATCAGTTGTCATTGCCCGAGCGACTGATCCTGATACTCTCCCTGATACCACATATTAAACCTCATCTTCTGGATGTTTTATGGGTTCAGAACAGGACTACATCCAGAGGATTTACTGAATTTGGCGGCATAAAGGGCGTCAATCATTCGGGTTTTATCCCTACCGGGGAAACGGCTGCCTTCATCATTGCCGGTGAAGATCTTGCCATGAGATTTGAGATCACCCGCATCTTTGAAGGAGGGCACCTCTTTGCAAAACAGAATATTCTGTCACTCGCACCTGCCAGTAATGGTGAGCCAATGCTCAGCGGATCGCTGCAAATTTCCAGAGAGTATCTAAACTGGTTTGTTACCGGCGTGGAACGGAAACCCAACTACAACAGTGAATTCCCCGCACGCCTTATTGAGACTGAGCTGACATGGGACCATCTCGTGCTTCCTTCCTATACTCTGGAACAGCTCGAGGAGATTAAACACTGGATATTGCATGGCAACACCTTACTCAAGGATTGGGGAATGGGTCAAAAACTCAAGCCTGGATACACCACTCTGTTTTACGGCCTTCCGGGTACGGGAAAGACCTTCTCGGCTTGTTTGCTGGGGAAGCATTGCGGATGCGACGTTTATAAAATTGACCTGAGCATGATTATCTCCAAATACATCGGGGAGACAGAGAAGAATCTTTCCCGGATCTTTGATATGGCCGAAAATAAAAACTGGATCCTTTTCTTCGACGAGGCAGATGCCCTTTTCGGAAAACGTTCTAAAGTGGAGGATTCGCACGACCGGTATGCCAATCAGGAGATCAGTTATCTTTTGCAAAGGATTGAAGATTTCAATGGAGTGGTCATACTGGCTTCGAACTTAAAGAACAACATCGATTCGGCCTTCCTGAGACGGTTCCAGTCGGTCATACAATTTCCGATGCCAAAACCTGCTGAAAGAGGCCGCATCTGGAAAAATGCCTTCTCCGAGAAAGCTACGCTGGAGAAAAAGCTTGATCTCGACAAGATTGCCGAAAAGCACGAAATATCCGGAGGAACTATCATGAATGTCGTGCGGACTGTTTCGTTAAAAGCACTTAGCCGTAACGACAACAAAATATTGTCGGAGGATATGGAAGAAGCCATCCGGCGAGAATTTTTAAAGGAAGGAAGAACATTTTAGCCATTATAAACTTAAAAATAATAGAATGAAAGCGACAAATATTTTTTTAAAAGGAGCAAAGTTATCTGCTTTTGATAGACGCAGAATTGGAAAAATTCCCAAGATAACAGATGATGAATTGGCACAACTGGCAAAAAAAGGAAAGATCAATTTTGTATCTCCTGATTTTTCGGATGTTACAAATAAATCTTTACAATATTCTCATAATAAGAATATTGCATTACTAAAGTCTAAGATTACGAATAATGACCAGCTGGCGAAATCTTTTGACAAGCAGATACCAATTAAGCCAACAGTAGGGAAAGCATTTAGGGGTAGAGAAGCTATTACACGGGATTTGCTTTTATCTCAGGCAATGCAAAAGAATCCTCAATTGGCGGCAGCTAATTATAGCTTCATTTATAATACAATATCAAAATCGAAGATCAACAGGGCAACTCAAGCCAGGTTAAATAAATTGAATAGGCCCATAAATATTTTACAATTGTCGGATGCAATAAGAATAGGCGTTGAGCTTGGTAGACTCGTTTCAATTTGGAATAACTCTGGGATTCACGTTGTTATTCCATGGGTAGATTTAAATCAGAATTGTCCCAATGAAATAGGAATAGGCATCAATTCCAATGTTGCGGGAAATTCCACCGGCGACATGACTGAATTTAATGCTGCTGCACGTAAGGACCCTACCGATCTCAACCCAAATGGCTTGATTAAGAATATCAATTTCCCTTTGCGACCACATGTAACCTGTGTGAGAAATCAAGCAAATAGAGGTACCTGCGATGCATTTGGGATGATTGCTGCAGTAGAAGCAAAAATATCCGTCAAACACGGACAAAAGATGAATCTATCGGAACAGGATTTATATATGTATATCAAAAATTACTGGTTTCCTATTCCTCCGAATTATGGTGATGGTGTCATAGCTATAATAGATGTAATAGGACAAATGCTATCTGGATATGTATTTGCCTATGAAAATGCGTGGGATTATAATCCATCCTACTCAAGGCAGGATCTATTGTTAAGTTACAGCCATTCGGCTGATGGTTATCAAGGGATTGCATGTTCAGATACGAATCATCAGGCTGAAATCCACGAACGTGTGGTTGGCGTCAAAAAGTTTAGAGATATAGTTGATACAATTAATGACTGGGTTGTTGACCCGGTAACCAATGCTATTGATGGAGCAATAGGTGTTGTGACAGGCCAACCAAGTGGTCACTGGGTTACCAATACTGTTCACTCAACCGAGGAGTACATTGAAGATACAATTGTATATTATTACGAAACCAATGTTGTCCATAGTTCTGGCATTTCGGTTACGAATGTAAATTTCATTTCCTGCCCTGCTCTTGATCCAAATTGGCAGGTAAGCCTGGGTGTTGCTAAATTTCATCTCGATCATCTCAATCCATTGGTTCTTTCGATCGTTTGTAATGAAGATTTCATGGACGATAATCATTTATGTGGAAATGGCTATGTGAATTACACTCCCGGATTCATCGGTAATTATTTGGATACCGGACATACCATCATGATTTGCGGTTATGTGGAAAATGTCAATTTACCTGCAGGTGCTCCTCAGGGAAGTGGTGGGGGTTATTTCATCGTGAAAAATTCCTGGGGTACATTAAAGGGCGACAACGGCTTTTATTATGTGCCATATGATTATGTAAAAGATTATTCCAGTAGCATAATTGCCATTTTAGATGTGAGCTGATAAATAATCATTTCCCCACATAAAGTGAACACTTTATCCCGGCCGCATTGGCCCATCGCTTTCTGAAATCCAAAAAAGATTGAACTGATGGAAGTTGCTCAACATAAAACCGTAAATCGTACTGCCCCTGTACCGGCTGCAGCTGCTCATTCTCAGGCAGGAAAACCGCAGACCGGTGCAGGCAGTCACGAACGGTTTCCATCACCATCAACCAAACGGTTTGCCGAATCAGGTATTTTGGGTAAGAGCGAGGTTGCCAGGTACCTCGCCATGAAGGGAGAGCCAGTGCGGATGCGGGGTACTGACAAGCTGAGAAAACTTAGCGAGAACGAACAACGGCATGATAGTTCATCTGAGAAATTGAACCAGACAGAAACTGCTGTCGTCATTCCATTGTCCGAAGAACAGTCTAAAAGCAATGCAGGTCAAATTGAGCAGGTCGACAATCGCAAAGCCCCTGCTCCGGCCGAAAACAAGGTAAAGCAACAACTCCAGACCTCTCTGGCCGAAAATATTCCACAAACGATTGAAGAGGTTGATAACTTCAAAAGTGACAACAAAGCCGGAAAGATGAGCAATGCTGTCATGTCTGTGGTGCAGGGAGACAAAAATGATGTCGTTTCTACTTTTTCAGAAATGGAGGAAACACCTCAGCCAGCTCCGACTGAGAAAATTTCGACTCCTTTGCCGGCAGAGGAGAAAGAACCAGTCACGCCGGAAATGAACCTGGGCCAGGGTGCCATCGCTCCCCTTCAGCCGCAGCACATCGATGTAAGTAATTACACGAAGGAGGCTGATGCCAAACTGAAAGAGGAAGGAATTACGCAGGAGCAGCTGGATATGGTTGACAGCGGAGACCTTGCAACTGCAAACAAAGAGAAAAAGGGAATGGAGAAAATGGCAAAGACTGAGCCTCAATCCATTCAGAATTTTGCCAGTCAGGAAGCAGAGAAGGTTAATAGTGATTTAAAGGGTGAAGAAAAAAAGGAGCGTAATGCCTTAAAGTCCCGCCGGAAAGCTGATTTATCAGCCACCTCCATGAAGCAGAAAAACACCAAAAATGCACTCGAGAAGAAGAGGGAAGAGGTAGCGAAGCAGATAAATGCGATGTATTCGACTGCGCAGAAAAGTGTGGTTAAGAAGCTTTCTGATCTGGAGACTAAATCGATGAAAAGTTTCGATGATGGGAGCAATGCTGCTACATCTTTGTTCGAAGATCAGGTCAAGAGGGAGATGGATGCCTATAAATCCGAACGTTACAAAGGCCTCAGAGGAAAATACAGAAAAGCGAAAGATTGGCTCCTGGGCATGAAAGATCTGCCTGAGGTGAAGGCCATCTTCGACCGCAGCCGGGCCATATTTGTCGCTTCGATTAACAAACTGATCACGACGATTACAGCTGCCAATAAAAGTGTCATCAGCGAATGCAAATTGGTTCTGGCCAATGCAAAGAAAGAGATCGCTGTTTATGTGAGCAAGCTTGGACCGGGATTGAAAGATATTGGCAAGAAAGCTGCTGAAGAGATGAATGGCAAGCTGGCCGGTCTCGATAGTTTTATAGGCCAGAAGGAGCAGGAACTTCAGCAAAAACTTGCACAGAAACAGGAGGCAGCCATCAAAGCCATCGACGACAAGATAGAGAAGATGAAAGAGGCCATGTCGGGGGCACTCGCAAAGATTGGCAACCTGCTGTTGCTAGCCGCAAAGAAATTCTTTACCTGGGCTTTGAAACAGGCAGGATATACCATGGCTGTCATTGAGGGTGTTCTCAACAAGGGTGCTTCTGTGCTGAAGAGCATCTTTACACAGCCCATTCAGTTTGCCAAAAATGTGATTCATGCAGCCATCACAGGCTTCAAAAATTTCGGAATCAACTTCCTGAAACATCTCAAAAATTCCTTGTTCGAATGGCTCACAGGTACACTCGAAGGATTGGTACTTCCCCAGGTATGGGACTTAAAAGGCATCGTTGGATTAGCCCTTCAAATGATTGGGATCACTTACCAGAATATTCGCAGGCACATGGTCAATGTGATGGGAGAGACTGTCGTTAGTTCGGTCGAAAAATCATTTGCTCTCGTTAAGACATTGATCACCGAAGGACCTATGGCTGCCTGGGAACAGCTCAAAGAGATGGCTGGAGAGATGCAGCAGGCATTTATTGAGGCCGTCAAAGATTTCCTCAAAGTAAAAATCATCGAGCAGGCCATTCAGTGGGTTGTCAGTTTGTTCGTGCCCGGTGCCGGGATTGTCAAGGCCATCATTGCCATCTATGATACCATCATGTTCTTCGTCCAAAAAGCGAAGCAGATCATTCAGATGGTTGGCAGTTTCCTGAGTTCTGTCGGAGAGATTGCAGCCGGTAATATTGGCGCAGCCGCGGATGCACTCGAAAATGGTTTGGCACGCGGTCTCACGGTAGTAATTAGTTTTCTGGCTCAGTTGCTTCATTTGAATGGCATAACAAATAAGATAAAGGGGGTCATTCAGAAAATCCGCAGCAAAGTGGATAATGTAATCGACAAAGTAGTAAAATGGATAGCCGACAAGGCCAAGATGCTGGTGGGAAAAGCAAAGGATGCGGCAGGTAAAGTTGTTGATTGGTGGAAAGCAAGAAAGCCTTTTAAAACAGCAGCCGGAGAGTCGCATGAAATTTATTATTCTGGAACAGAAAAAGATGCCGTTGCTATGGTTGCCAGCAAAGATCCTAAGCCAGTAAAAAAGAAACTGAATGAGTTGAGAAATAGCTCAACTGCCGGTTCTGCAGAAGAGGAGAATAAAGGCAAGTCTCTTATTGCAAAAGCCGAAGCTGCCTTGGCCAAAGATCCCAATGATCCCAACCTGGTGGTTTACATGAAAGAAATTATCGAAATTTTCGAAGAAGGAAATGCAGGTAAAGAGATGAAAATTACCAGGAAGACAGGTAGTCTGGGAGGTGATACTGTTGGATTGGAGATGAGCGTCGACTGGCTGGGCGCCGGTCCTCATCATGGTAGTCCGCCGCAATCGGGGGTTCAGGACAAGCTGATGGGGCTTCTTGTGACCGATCCTGGCAAAAGCAGTGATGAAAAATTTATCCGGGGTCATCTTTTGAATGAACATCTTGGAGGTGAAGGTGTTGGCAACAACATGTTCCCGATTACCGGAAATGCGAATAGCAAGCACCTTCATTCCACAGAGAAAGAGGTGAAAAAATGGATTACAAAACCCAAAAGATGGGTCAAATATGACGTCAAGGTGCAAGGCATCTCATCCCGATTGAATGGCGGACCAAAAAATCCGGTTAATTTTGTAAATAGCAGTTTTGTTTGCCATGCCATCCTGAAAGATGCAGCAGGTAAGACCGAAGAAGAATTTTCTACTGTAATCTCTTCCGTTTACCAGGAACGTCCCGATGTTCTGACAACCAAAAAAGAACCAACATAACATTTTTAATAACTATCAACTCCCCCTCGGCTCCTCAGGGACCGGCGTAACTCTCAACTCTCAACTCTCAACTCTCAACTTTTTATCATGACACTTACCGACCAACAGAAGCACATTTGCGAACAAGTAATCAATGCATTTGAATCCAGCACAGCTGCCGGAAAATATGGACTAATCAGCATCATGGACGATGGTCCCCACAATGTCAAACAGGTTTCCTACGGCCGGTCGCAAACGACCGAATATGGCAATCTGGAAGAGTTACTTCAAATGTATGTCAATGAAAATGGAATTTACAGTGATGAATTGAGTCCATACTTGCCTAAGATTGGCGTTGTTCCGCTTGTGAATGACGCGACTTTTAAAAAGCTTCTATACGATGCGGGAATAAAAGATCCCATCATGCGGCAGGTTCAGGATCAGTTTTTCGATTTGCGCTATTTTCAACCTGCCATGGGCTGGGCAGATGACAATGGTTTCTCATTGCCGCTGTCGGCATTGGTCATCTATGATTCCTATATCCACAGCGGCAGCATCATGATGTGGCTTCGGAAAAGGTTTCCAGAGAGCTCGCCAAAAAATGGAGGAGATGAAAAGATTTGGATCTCGCAATATGTGGATGCAAGAAACAGTTGGCTGGCCACGAATAGTAGTCAGTTATTAAGGAATACTATTTATCGAACTGCTTGTCTGAAAAGCGAAATAGTAAGAAATAACTGGGATCTTGACATTTTGCCAATCAGGGCGCATGGAGTGGATATCTTTGGATAAGACATGAGATATTAGACATGAGACATGAGATAGAAGGTAAATGTAGAGATGTCCCAATTCATTAAATCATCATATTCCAAGATCGGAAATTTAACCGTGTGCGATCTCCTCGTTTTTTCCGCTCTTCAGCTTTTTGGTATAGTAAAATGAAACACCCAAAATTGTCAGTCCAACAAATATGAAGGCAACGATTCGGTAGCCCACACCCATTTTAGAGATGTCAAACATAAACAGGTGTACCACTGCAGCCAGCAATGTTAAAAACGCCAGCCACCGGTATTTAATATTTTTTAGTATTACACTCATGATCATATAGGCAACAGCCGCCAATCCCCAAGAGATAGTTACATAGTCTATAGCCACAGCATTGTAAAGGGTATAGAGCATGACGAAAAATGTAATGACGAGGTAAAAACTTCTGATTGAACCTGTTTTTAGCTCCAATCTGTTTTGCTGCCAGTTCAAAATTCGTGCAGATGCGATGGCTATAAAAGTGAAAGAGATGTTGTACGAATCGATCGATTTGGTCATGATCAGGTATGCAATTAGGATGATCGTAAACAGAGCTGTATTCATCAGTACGATGAGATTGGACCTGAACCAGATGGCAATAGCCAAAACCACCATACTTTGCCATGCAAGAAAGAGGAACGATCCCGGAAGGTCGGAATTGCCATACACCGCTATACTGAGTGCCATAAAACCAAAATTGACATAAAAAAATGAGTCAAAACGACTGTCAACTTTATAGTTCAGCAGAATGGCATAGAGGAGGCACCCTATTGAAATTGCCAAAAAGATAAAAATGTAACTTTTTGTGTAAAAGGTCAATACGATCAACATTAGCAACACGGAAAAGGCAATGCTGTTTAGGATGATGGTTGCATTGCATACTTCTGCCGAAATTTTTCCATTCTGTTTCAGAAAGGGCACCACCGAATAAATGGCCCCATAGAGGAATAGGTAGAAAAGATTGAACTGAGGATTTACTACGGCACTAGCCGGATGTCCCATAAGCGGATTGCCGATCAGCCAGATTGTATGACCAATGTACACCATAAAAATTGATAGAATCAGCAATGTATCCCAGCCATTTCTGTTTAGAAAGTAAAGTACGGCTGCTGTTCCTACCACAAAAAGTGCCAGGGTGACTTGTGTTTGATCTGTTAGGAGTGCAGTTAAAATCAACAGAAAATAGGCAATAAATCCCATGAGCTGCGACTTGGCTACATCGGCCTTGTACATTAAAAAGGAGACAGAGCCAAGCATCAAAACTATGGTGAGCCACAGGTTGGATAAGACCGGATTCTCTGTGAAAAAATGAAGTCGTAACAAGGCATAATATATCAGCAGATGAGCGCATATGGTGAACATAAATGCCATGTAGCTCAAGCTCTTCTTCAATAGTCCGGATAGGAAAAATGTTAGCGCAGCAGAAGAGATTCCAAGAATAAAAGATGTAATTCCGCCAAAAGCATTGTTGACAAAAAGCATGGTAAACATCATGCCAAGCAGCAAAACAGCGCTGCCTATCCAGGCTAGTCCATGCTCAAAAACCTTCGACTCGGACAGCGGATTGGTAAAGTCTACTTCTTGTTCTTCTGAAGACAATTGTGCGGCAGCGCGAACCGGATTGGCAACTCTTGCACCGGCTGCGAGCTGGGCTTCGATCCGGTTAAGCCTTTCATCCAAAGAGCTGTAGCGGTCTGCCAGCTCTTTCAAAGTTAGTTTCTGTTCAGCCATAAGTTTAATTTTAAGAGTGAACTAAAGTGACTAAAGTGACTAAAGTGAACTAAAGTACTTATGCTATCTGCACTTTAAGTTGGGAGTCCATAACTTTATTAACTCTAGTCACTTTAGTTCACTTTAGTCACTTCTTCAATGTTCCACCGGCGTCTTCTTCCACGGTGGGAAAATCCACAGCAGAAACGCAAGGATGAAGAACGGCACAATCAGCCAGATGCTGGCCACCAAAAATCCTTCCTGACCGATCAGCGAAAGCTTGAAACTGGTGAAGCCGAGGAAACTTTTGGAAAAGAGCTGACCTCCAATCACAACATTCCAGCGCATAAAAAAAATACCGATGAGAACGATTATTCCAATCACAAAATAGATAGACTTGCGAATGGACTCTTTCGGTTTATAAAACTGAAGTAATCCAAGTGTTGCAAGAGGCACCATCATTCCGATACCAATCTGCATAATTAGCAGCGTGAAATTCAGATGTCCCGAAATAAGCAGAGAAATGATTTCAAAAGACTCTTCAGCTTCGTAGAAACGGTGAATCTGGTCGAGCGACTCCATCGTGAAGTCAATGATAATGATGTAAAACAAGTACTTGGCAATGGTGTCGAGGCACAACATGTCAATTTTCTGCTTCCTGATATAATTGATGACAATGTAGAGAACCATCACCAGGGCAATCCCGGATACCATCGCTGAGAACAGGAATATAATTGGCATCATCACCGTCGACCACCAGGGGTTGGCTTTGATTGATCCAAATATGAACCCGACATAACCGTGAAGGAGAAAGGCCGATGGAATACCTATGACTGTTATGATGTACCCCAGTTTATTGTCTAGTTTCAGCGATTTTGGCGAGATGTCATCGCTCCATAAAGCCAGCGTTTTATACATGTATTTTTTAAATCCTGTCGATTCCCTGGCCCATAGCACGAGATCATAGCGGTAGTCGAACCATATTTCCAGCAACAAGACGATCATCAGGTACCAGAGATAGACAAACCCAAATATAGCCATGGCTGAAGTAAGATGTGGCGTCATCATGATCTCCCAGGCCCTTAGTGGCTGACCGAGGTGAAAGATCAGAGGCATGGTGGCCACCAGCAAAAATGCAAAGGAGGTTAGTAAGGCAATCACATAAGTGGGTTTCAACGATTTTACGTTGAATACACGTTCCAATGATGCGAGGATAAATGCCCCGGCTACCAGTCCGGTAATAAATGGATACAATACGATCAAAACGGACCAGCTGAGCTCTATTTCATTCGGGTAGATGAATCCATCTACCTTTGTCAATGCTTGGTATAAACTTTCAAATTCCGGATTCATATTATCTTACCTCCTGATTTAATGCGTTGTAATACAA
>JBAXED010000060.1:0-21827 GCA_037140615.1 Prolixibacteraceae bacterium | reverse complement strand
CATTGCGAAAAAGCATGGCATTAAAGTTTTGATGGACACGAGTCTGATTAACGAGAATCTCTATTTTATTAAGATTCGCGAGGAAGGATATCAGGATGTATCATTGAAAGATATCATGCATGAGATGCTGAGCTACACCGATTTCTCTTATTTCTCCGGACGGAAAGTAAGCTGCACCAGGGGTGGCGGTATCTGTACCAATGACCATTCCATCTACATGATGATGCGCGATTGGGTACCGCTTTTCGAGGGATTCCTTACCTACGGCGGAATGAGCGTACGCGAAATTGAGGCCATGGCCGTTGGATTGTACGAATCGCTCGATTTTGATGTGATCAGTCACTCACCAACTTTCATCAAATACCTGGTCGATGCCCTCGATAAAGCCGGTGTTCCTGTTATTACCCCTTCCGGCGGATTGGGATGCCACCTTGATGCCGGTCAGTTTATCAGTCATGTGCCACAGGAACAATATCCGGCCGGTGCATTGGCAGCGGCATTGTATGTTGCTTCCGGAATTCGTGGAATGGAGCGGGGAACGATTTCAAGCGTTCGTGATGCAGACGGAAAAGATATATTGGCCGACGTGGAATTGTTGCGTCTGGCTTTCCCCCGAAGGGTTTTCACCTTATCGCAAGTCAAATATGCCGAAGACAGGATCAAATGGCTCTATGAAAACCGGCACCTAATCGGCGGACTCGAATGGATTGAAGAGCCACCGGTTCTGCGATTCTTTGTTGGAAAGCTTAAACCAATCGGCGATTGGGTCGACAAGCTTGTAGCCAAATTCCGTGCAGATTTTGGAGAGAGTCTCTAGTACCCTGAAGTTGAATACTAATTTTGAACACCCTGCAACCTTTGGTTTGCGGGGTGTTTTGTTTGAGATATAGTGAATGGCAATAATTGCTTAAATTTGGTAATAATTAGACTGAAGAAAATGCAGATATATTCTTTTTTTTGAGCACAATTTTCTAAAAATACGTACCATGAAAGAAGCCGATGATTTTTTTGATAAAGCCAGCAAGATGGCTGACCAGGCAGAGGAAAAGGTTAAAGAGGCATTCGAAAAGGCTAAAAAGAGTGATGCCTATGCGAAAATTACCGATGCCATGAAGCAGGTTGGAGATTCTCTTGATAAGAAAATTGAAGAATACAAGCAGAGCGACATTCCCGGGAAAGTGGAAAGCATAAGGGATAAAGCCGAAACCAAAGCTGAAACATTTATCGATCAGGCCAAAGCTTATGGCAATATACTTGCCAATGACATGGAGCAGATGATCGAAGATGTCAAAGGGAAGCTATCGGGCGACGGTAAGAAAAAAGTCTGAAAAGTTTACAAAGTTTGAAGGGTTTGATAAGGTAGCCCTTGATTTTAATTCTTTTGGCAAACCCAAAACCCATCAAACTTTATAATTAGCATAAACATTTTTACCCTTAAAACTTTTCAAACATTTTCAAACAAATTCTCTCATTGATTTTTGAATCAACTCAATGGCCTCATTCATCTGAGCCTCGGTGATTATCAGCGGAGGAGTAAAACGGATGGTGTGTTCATGAGTAGGTTTGGCAAGGATGCCGTTTTCTTTCATCACCAAACAAAGATCCCATGCTTGTTTACCGTTTACCGGACGAATCTGGATGGCATTGAGCAATCCTTTTCCGCGAACCTGTTCAATAAGTGGAGAATCGAATGCCTTCATTTTTTCGCGGAAGATCTTTCCCATGTTGGTGGCATTTTCAGAAAGCTTTTCATCAATCAAAACATTCATAGCGGCAAGTGAAACCTTTGCAGCCAAAGGATTTCCGCCATAAGTTGATCCATGCTCACCGGGGCGGATTGTCAGCATAATTTCATCATCCGCCAGCACGCAGGAGACAGGATACATCCCACCCGAAGCAGCTTTACCCAAAATAAGCAAATCCGGACGAACGCCTTCATGGTCGCAGGCCAGCATTTTACCGGTCCGGCACAATCCTGTCTGTACCTCATCAGCAGCCAATAAAACGTTGTACTCTTTGCATAATTGTGCGGCTTTTTTCAGGTAGTTGTCTTCCGGAACGTACACTCCGGCTTCGGCTTGAATCGGCTCTACCAAAAATCCGGCAGTATCGGGATTGCTCAACTCTCTTTCCAGAGCTTTCAGATCGTTGTAAGGGATCTTCACAAAGCCGGGAGTAAACGGACCGTAATCACCATACGAATCGGGATCCGACGACATGGAAATGATGGTGATGGTGCGGCCATGAAAATTTCCGTCACATACGATGATCCGGGCTTGATTTTCGGGTACTCCTTTTACTTTGTAGGCCCATTTGCGAATCAATTTCAAGGCAGTTTCATCGCCTTCTGCTCCGGAATTCATCGGCAAAATTTTGTCGTAACCGAAAAGCTTTGTCATGTATTCTTCCCATTCGCCCAGAACATTGTTGTAAAAAGCACGGGAAGTCAGAGCAAGTTTGCCGGCCTGATCGACAAGTGCTTTTACAATCTTCGGATGGCAGTGACCCTGGTTGACGGCGGAGTAGGAGGCAAGAAAATCGAAGTATCGCTTTCCTTCCACGTCCCAGACAAATACGCCTTCACCTCTTTCCAATACTACCGGAAGCGGGTGGTAATTATGGGCTCCGTAAAGATCCTCTCTGTTTATATAATCTTGTGTTTTCATATTTAATTGTTTGATAGGTGGTACTTATAAAATTGAACGAAGCTAAAATATTTTTATAAAAGTAAATATGATTTATGCTTTGTAGATTAATGTCATAAAATTCTTTTTTCAAATGGCTTTGCCTTAACTTTATATAAATGGCAAAAGGCACTATGGAATAGAAAGAACATTCAAATCAAGGTTTAATTAAACCTCAGTATGAAACGCTGATATTTCTATTCAGGGGTTTCAAAGTAATGATAGATTCAGATTTGGCGATGTTGTATGGTGTTCCAACCAAAAGACTGAAGGAACAAGTTAAACGTAATATTGATCGCTTTCCAGAAGATTTTATGTTTGAACTAACAGGTGTTGAGAGAGATGAACTGGTCGCAAATTGCGACCGGTTATCAATAATGAAGCATTCGTCAATCAATCCAATGGTATTTACAGAACAAGGTGTAGCGATGCTTTCTTCTGTATTGCATTCTGATAAAGCGATAAAAATCAATATTGAGATTATGCGTGCATTTTCCCGTTACCGCGGATTGCTCAAAGAGAATGAGGATATAAAAAAGGAGGTGCTTAAACTCGACGCCAAACTGAATCAGTCATTTAAATATTTGCTTGACAGAATTGATTCCCTGCATCAAAAGGCAAACAAGCCAAGAAGGCCAATGGGTTATAAAGTTGATCACAACCACTAGAAGGTTGAAAAATAAGATGTATCATCTCATCAATTGTCAGAAACTTACAGATAACTTTGCATTAATCCTTCTTCCCGTCAAATAATTAGGCACGGCATGCATCTGGTTTTCAAAGTCGGACACCCAATAATAGGAAATTGTATTATCCAGGTCAAAGAGGTTAAAGATCTCGAGAGAAAGCCAGGCTTCTTTCAACGATTTGGAAAAGAAATTGACATGTTTTGAGTCAGGATTTCCAACCAGCATTTTGGAGAAACCCAGGTCGACCCTTTTATACGAAGGCATGCGGAAGTTGTCGAGATATCTTTCCCCTCTCGGCGGACCGAAAGGCAATCCGTTGCCGTACAAAAGTGTAAGGTTCATCTTCACGGTAGGGTTTTTAGGCAGATAATCCTGGAAAAACAGCGAGAAATTAAATCGTTGATCTGTTGGTCGGGGCAGATAACCTGGATAGATCATCGTTGCCGGTGATCCGGATGCTGCCGGTTTTAAGTATGAATCACTCAAAATATCCTCCTCAGTCTTCATAATTGTTACGGATGCCCAGGAGGTCGCCCCCGGGATTGGCTCGCCAAAAATCTTCATTTCCAGTCCGGTGGCATACCCTTTTGCCTGTTGCTCCGGGAAATACTGCAGGTCTAGGTTGACGACTTTGTACGGTATCAGATGTGTCAGTGATTTGTACCAAAGTTCAGTAGAGAATTTAAATGGCCTGTCGCCCCAGGTAAATGGATAGTCGAGGCCGGCAACGTAGTGAACAGATTTTTGAGCATAAGCATCTGACACAATCTCAGCATTTCTATTTTTCAACTCTTTGTAGAACGGCATTTGCTGATAAATTCCCCAGGCACCATGAAGCTGAAGTTGCCTTAGTTTATTGGGGGTATACCGCAATGAAATCCTCGGACTGAATATTGTTTGCTGATTAAAATCCCAATATTGAATGCGTCCACCATAATTGATCAGGAGCGATGAATTTGGAAATTCGATGTTAAAGCAGTCTTGCAAGTATCCACTCAATCGTTTGCTGATAAGGTTGTTGTCAGCTTTTATGCTGTAATAGAGGGCCAGGGTTGGATTGTTATAAGGAAGAGAGTATCCTGATGAATCCCGCATTTCCCACTCGCTCACCTGGTCGCGGATGTTTTCTGACTGAAATTTGAATCCCCATCGAATCTGGTGTTTGTTGAGATTGTATTCGCCGTTATGCTCAATGGTTTGGATTGAAGCCTGCAAGAAATTTCCTGCATGTTTGAGCGAGGACCCAACTCCAAGTAAAAGGGTACTGTCGGGATTTTCAGAAGGCATTGATCCGGAAAATACTTCGTTGAGATAATATTGGCCCAAAATATCGTACCGTTCTTTTTCATCCGAATTGAAAGAACTTGCCGATAGTTTTAAATGCAGGTTGTTGCCGGGCTGATAGTTGACGGTGATGGCTCCCATACGATTCGAAAACTGATCTTTCTCTTTGCCTTCAAAATATATTTTCAGCAAGTAGGTCTGACTAAGCGTACCGAATCTGGTTTCCCTTGTTTCGGGGGAGAAAGAATAATTGTTACTGGAGAGGTTTCCCAGGAAACTGATGGAAAATTTTGGTGAAAAATCAAATCCCAGAAGTGTTTGAAAATCAAAACAGGCAGGCGAGTAATGGCCTTTCTGATCCAGTGTCCCTAGCAGATAACGGTTGTCGCGGTAGCGGATTCCGGTCAAATGTGTGAACCTGCTTCCAAGTCCTCTTCCTTCAAAATGGGCAGATGCACCTAAGGCCCCAACTTCTGCTGTGCCAGCAGTTTTATCCGGCACTTTGTAGCTAATATCGAGAACAGAAGACATTTTGTCGCCATAAGCACTTTCAAATCCGCCCGAAGAAAAACGAATACTTTTAACAAGATCTGGATTCAGAAAGCTAAGTCCCTCCTGTTCTCCGGTCTTAACCAAAAAGGGACGAAAGATCTCAATGCCATTGACATATAGCAGATTCTCATCGTAATTACCACCTCTCACACTGTATTGAGGCGTCAATTCGCTGTGACTACTGACCCCCGGCAAAGTTTTGACAAGCTGCTCAATTGCACCTCCGCTGGTGTTTGAGAGGTTTTTAGTCAGCAGCGGATCGATATTCACTACCCCAGGATCGGACTTCCGTCGCTCATTAATTTGAACCTCATCAAGTTTAATGGATGATGACTGCATTATGACAGAAATCTCTTTCAAATTATTCGGTGGGATCTGCAGTTCAACTGATTCATAATTAATCGCAGTGAAGATAAGGACCGAGTCTTTTTGAAGATTGATTTGAAGTTTGAACTTGCCTGAGTGATCGCTGAAAGTACCTCTCTGACTGTTCTTAACCTGAATATTTGCTTCAGAAATGGGTGACTTGTCCGGTCCTGTAATTCTGCCCGTCAGTACGAATGTCTGCCCTTGACCGGAAACGGACAAGAAGAGTAGCAAAAGCGAAACGTAATAAAGAAGGATGCGATTGGAAGCCATAATTAATCAGGTCAAACAACCTCATAAAAGTATTCAAATAATTACTCTTTCGCAGTGAGGTTATCGTCAAAAGTTAAACCAGTGTGATCTATTTTGATTAATTTCGCATTCTGATTTTAAAATCTTTATGGCTCAAAAACAGAGGCCCCTCACTTCCATATTAATTAAACCGGCGGGGCCGGATTGCAATCTTCAATGTACGTACTGCTTTTATCTTGAGAAGGAGGCTCTTTTCCCTGAGACCAAGACTCATAGGATGAGTTTGGAAATTCTGGAAGAGCTGATCCGACAGGTGATGCAGCAGTCGGGCAGGGAAGTGTCGATTGCCTGGCAAGGTGGCGAACCTGCACTGATGGGTTTGGATTTTTACCGGAAAGCCGTCGAATTTGAAACTAAATATGGCCACGGAAAGCAAGTTGGCAATGGTTTTCAGACGAATGGGACCCTGCTCGACAAGGAATGGGCTACTTTCTTTAAAAAATATGATTTTTTAATAGGGCTATCGCTGGATGGTCCTGAACATATTCATGACAGATATCGGGTCAACAAAGGTCTTCAGAAAACATGGTCTGTCGTTGAGGAGAAGGCAAAAATGTTGATTGAAGAAGGAGTTGCAGTCAATGCCATGTGCTGCATCACCGATTATTCGGCCGATTATCCTGAGGAGTTGTATAACTATTACAAAGGATTGGGCCTTACCTGGATGCAGTTTATCCCTATCGTGGAAACTGATCCAAACAATCCTTCGCAGGCTGCTTCTTTTTCCTTAACGCCAGAGAAGTATGGAAATTTCCTTGTCAAGCTATTTGACATGTGGATAAAAGATTTTGAAAATGGTGCCCCTACTACTTCAGTCAGGCATTTTGAGTCGGTTTTTTATGCTTATGTCGGATTGGAATCTCCTGAATGCACAATGATGAAAGAGTGCGGCCCCTACGTGGTGGTCGAACACAATGGCAACATTTATTCCTGCGATTTTTTTGTCGAACCGCGGCATAGACTTGGAAATTTGAGAAATGACAAGATCATCAATATGCTCAACAGCAAGAAACAAGATGATTTTGGGAAGGCCAAGACTTTACTTCCCCGAAAATGCAGATTCTGTCCGTGGTTGTCGAAATGCTTTGGCGGTTGCACAAAGGATAGGGTCAAAGATCCTGCCGATCAGCGGTTGCCCCGGTTTTGCGAAGCTTACATCAAATTTTTTGAGCATGCCGATTCAACCATGAGGGTTCTGGCAAAAAATTGGATGCAGCAACAAGCCGACCAACAGGAGAAAGAGCAATCGAGAGGGAATTACTGGGCGTTTCGGGAGACGGGGAAATGAGCTGGAAGATCAGGAGATGAGGGGACTGGGAGACTGGGAGACTGGGAGACTGGGAGAGGTGGCGACCGCTGCAATGAAACGGGGAAACATTGAAACGGAGAACCGTAAGGGTGGTCTGAGTCCGCCCTTCATGATTACCGGTAAAGGAAGAAAAGAAACAGTGAAAAGATGAAACGGTCACTGTAGCCGAGGGGGAAATTGCAGGGGCGGCCCTGCGTGGCCGTCCGAAATATAGAGATGATACGTGAAACGGAGAATCAGTGCCTCAAGTAGAAGAGCCAAACTTTTAAGTAAAATAAAGATTTATAGAAGAACGAAGAATTTTATGCATAAAAAATTGTTATTGGGGGCAGAGGCCATCGGACAGGGGGCCATCGACGGAGGGATCTCCGGCGTATATGCCTATCCGGGTACGCCGTCGACAGAGATAACCGAATACATTCAGGAGAGCCAAACCGCTATTGAACGGAACATACACCGTCAATGGTCGGCCAATGAGAAAACAGCCATGGAGGCAGCTTTGGGCATGTCTTATGCCGGAAAAAGAACGCTGGTTTGCATGAAGCATGTCGGCCTAAATGTGGCGGCCGATGTCTTTATGAACATTGCCATTACCGGCATCAACGGTGGAATGGTCATTGCCGTAGCTGATGATCCTTCCATGCACTCTTCCCAAAATGAGCAGGATTCGAGGTATTATGGCAAATTCGCCATGGTGCCGGTGTTGGAGCCGACCGATCAGCAGGAGGCTTACGACATGACCATCGCCGGGCTGGATTTGTCCGAAAAAGCAGGTGTCCCGGTCATGATCCGAATCACTACAAGGTTGGCTCATTCACGCTCAGGAGTAAAATTGGTTGCCTCTCCCCGAATCGAAAACCCTATCTCTCTGCCTGCTGATCCGCTGCAATTTGTTCTTTTGCCTTCAAATGCCAGGAAAAGGTATAATAATCTGCTGGAGCAGCAGACGCAGTTTCTGAAAATTTCGGATGATTCTTCATTTAACAAACTCGAAGATGGAGCAGATAAATCACTGGGGATTGTCTGTTGCGGAATAGCCTACAATTATTTTAGGGAGAATTATCCGGAGAAATCTCCCTATCCATTTGTCAAAATCTCACACTATCCACTGCCGGAGAATCTTCTAAAAAGGCTTGAATCACTGGTCGACGAGATTCTGGTCTTGGAAGAAGGATACCCCCTGGTTGAGGAACAACTCAAAGGATTTTTCGAGAGGGGCAAAAAGATTCATGGACGCCTGGATGGATCATTGCCCAGGGCAGGAGAGTTAAATCCCGATCTGGTAGCTGCCGCCCTGAAAATTAGAAAACCGGGTTTGACTGACCTTCCAGGGATACTGGTAAACAGGCCACCAGCCCTTTGCAAAGGTTGCGGTCACCACGATACCTACCGCGCACTCAACGAAGTAATGGAAGAATTCGGCAAGGGAAAAGTCTTTTCCGATATTGGATGTTATACCCTAGGCGCCCTGCCACCTTATAATTCAATTTTTAGCTGCGTTGACATGGGCGCCTCGGTGACCATGGCCAAGGGCGCAGCAGATGCCGGTTTATATCCATCCATAGCTGTAATTGGCGATTCGACTTTCACCCATTCGGGGATAACAGGTCTGCTGGACGCTGTGAATGAAAAATCTAATATGGTGTTGATTATTGGTGACAATGAATCAATTTCCATGACCGGAGGACAGGACTCATCTGCATTTGGACGAATTGAAGCCATCTGCGAAGGGGTCGGCGTTTTGCCCGATCATATTCATATACTTGAGTCTTTGCCCAGGAATCATGATTTGTTGGTTAGTTTGCTCCGGAAAGAAATAGCATATAATGGAGTTTCAGTCATCATTCCAAGAAGAGAGTGCATCCAGAAAATGGCAAGAAGGAAAAGATAGAAAAGTTGAGAGTTGAGAGTGGAGAGTTGAGAGTTGAGAGTGGAGAGTGGTGAGTTGAGAGTTGAGAGTAGAGAGTGCGAAGATGGGAAGATGGGAAGATGGGAAGACGAGAGGGTGAGATTGCAGGGGCGGCCCATTTTGACCGTCCGATTTGAATGCTGTATACAATTTTATTGGCTACCTGTCAATCCTACCGTTAAATAGTATTTGATACGGTGAAACAGATAAACGGAAACTGAAAATAAGGAAATAAAGAAATATATGAAGTGTGACATTGTTTTAGCAGGCGTTGGAGGACAGGGGATTTTATCCATCGCTACAGTTTTGGGGTTGGCTGCCGTCGAAAATAATCTATACCTGAAACAGGCAGAAACGCATGGGATGAGTCAACGCGGAGGTGCCGTTCAGTCTTACCTGCGATTGTCCGATAAACCTATCTTTTCAGATTTGATCCCATCCGGCGAAGCACAGTTGATCTTGTCGGTCGAACCTCTTGAGTCTCTGCGGTACCTTAACTACCTTTCTGCTGGTGGATATGTCATCACAAATACAACTCCTTTCATCAATATCCCTGACTATCCCGAACCGGAGGATGTTTTAAAGCGTATTGAAAAATTGCCCAGAGTAGTTGCCATTGATGCAGAGGAAGTTGCCAGAATTGCAGGTAATATCAAATCGTCCAACATGGTGATGCTGGGTGCTGCTTCCCCTTTTATTGATCTTCCCTTGCATAGTCTTGAGCAGGCTATCAGAGAGATTTTTAACAGAAAGGGGTCCGATATAGTTGACATAAATTTGAAGGCCTTTCATGCCGGAAGAGCCTTTTCAGAAGAAAAATTAAACAGCTTAAAATAAGAAATCATGATCTTACCAGGAAGGTACAACACCCTTAAAGTAGTTAAGTTTGTCGATTTTGGCGTCTATCTCGATGGTGCCGAAATGGGCGAAATCCTGCTGCCGGCACGCTATGTTCCGGAGGAATGTGAAGTCGGCGAGGACATCGAAGTCTTTATCTACCTGGATTCTGAAGACAGAATCATCGCTACAACCGAGAAACCTTATGCCCAGGTTGGAGAATTTGCCATGTTGAGGGTGGTTGCAGTTAACAACATCGGAGCCTTCCTCGACTGGGGATTGATGAAAGATCTCCTGGTTCCTTTTCGGGAGCAAAAGATGGATATGGTCGCAGGACGATCCTACCTTGTCTTTTTATATGTCGATCCGGATTCCAAAAGGATAGCAGCCTCGGCTAAGTTGGAAAAATTTCTGGATAATGTGATCCCCGAATACCAGGTAGGCGAGGAGGTTTCGCTTATTGTTGAAAGTGAGAGCGACCTGGGTTACAATGCAATTATCAATCATCTACACAAAGGTATTTTATACCACGACGAGTTGCCTGGTCCCCTTAAAAAAGGCCAGCAGCTGAAGGCATACATTAAAAAGGTGAGGGAGGACAAAAAAATAGATTTATCCCTATACAAGCCTGGCTACGAACAAGTTGATGGTATTTCACAAAATATTCTGGATAAGTTGAAAGAAGCCGGTGGGTTCCTGCCATTAAATGATAAAAGCGATGCTGCCCTGATTTTTGATCATTTTGCCATAAGCAAAAAGGTATTTAAAAAGGCGATTGGCGCACTTTACAAACAACGAAGAATATCTCTGGAAGAGAAGGGCCTAAGACTAATGTGAAAATATGGAAATGTGAAAAGTTAAACTTTCCACATTTTCATATTTTCATATTTCCCTAATTTTAACTAATTGCTATATTTTTTTAAGACGAGAATAATTTTGTCGCATTTGATTTATTTTTGTGCGCTTGAATTCAGAATTAATATTTCGTAACTACTATTTTTTGAATGGAAAATAATCATTCCGGTATTAAGAAAGTCACGCTAGCCGGACTCATTGTTACACTGGGAATTGTATATGGAGACATTGGCACCAGCCCTTTGTATGTGATGAATGCAATCATGAAGGGAGGAGCCGAGATTAATGAATTGCTTATTTATGGTGCGCTTTCCTGCATATTTTGGACATTAACACTTCAGACTACTTTCAAATATGTGATCATTACCCTTCAGGCCGACAACCATGGAGAAGGTGGAATATTTGCACTGTTTGCCCTGGTAAGAAGGAAAACTAATTTAATTGCCATCATCACCATGTTGGGTGGCAGTGCCCTGCTTGCTGATGGCGTAATTACCCCCGCCATTACAGTTACATCTGCTGTAGAGGGATTGTCAATTTTGTACGACAATGTACCAATTGTGCCAATCGTCCTGACAATTTTCCTGTTGCTTTTCTTTTTTCAACAGTTTGGATCAGGGTTGATTGGCAGAATATTCGGTCCGGTCATGTTTATCTGGTTTATCCTGCTGGCTGTCCTTGGCATCAGTCAGCTTTTACATGGTGGATTGGGAGTCCTGGCTGCTTTGAACCCATACTATGCCTTCAAATTTTTATCCACCTATCCATCAGCCATCATTTTGCTGGGTGCTGTTTTCCTGGCTACGACCGGTGCAGAAGCCTTGTATTCTGATCTGGGGCATTGCGGGATAAAAAATATCAGGATCACTTGGGTATTCGTAAAAATTTCATTGATCCTCAATTATTTAGGTCAAGGCGCCTGGTTGCTGGACCATCTCTCCGAGGCTAAAAACGTCAATGTTTTTTACTCCATCATGCCACAATGGTTCCTGATACCGGGAGTTCTAATTGCTACAGCCGCAGCTGTTATTGCCAGTCAGGCCTTGATTAGCGGATCATATACACTTATCAGCGAGGCTATTACATTGAATATTTGGCCAAGGATAAAAGTCCTTTATCCAACATCAATTAAGGGACAGGTATACATTCCATTTGTGAACTGGCTGTTGTGGATCGCGTGCTCATTCGTGGTAATTTATTTCACGAAATCTTCCAACATGGAAGCGGCATATGGACTTTCCATTACCATTACCATGATTATGACTACTTTGCTATTATCAGTTTATCTGCTCAAACGCAAAGTGAATATTTTCGTCAGGATATTTTTGCTAACACTGTTCTTAACGATAGAATGTACCTTCCTTTATGCCAACCTGCATAAATTTATGGACGGCGGTTGGTTGACCATTATGCTCGCATCGCTCTTCTTTATTGTTATGTACGGATGGTATTTCGGACGCAAAATCAAGAACAAATTTATCACGTTTACCAGTCTGAAGAAGGAGACTGAAGTGATTTATGAGCTCAGTATGGACTACAATGTTCCTAAGATTGCGACCAATCTGGTGTATATTACCAAAGCGAATAAGCTGGATCAGATCGAGTCAAAAATCATGTACTCCATCTTCAATAAGCATCCTAAGAGAGCCAATACCTATTGGTTCCTGCACATTGACAGCCTCGATACACCCGATACCTTCGAGTACACTGTGCACCATATCGTACCCGGAGTTGTCATCAAAGTTGAGTTTCATCTTGGATTTAAAGTTGAGCGGCGAATCAATGTTTACTTTAAACAAATTTTGGAAGACTTGGAGAAGACTCACGAAATCAGTATGGTAAGTCATTACAAGTCCCTGAAGAGGCACTCTATTCCTGCCGATTTCCTTTTCGTCAACCTCGACAGGGTGATGATCAACGATTACAAGCTGCCGGGACTCAAAAGGTTTACCATGGGCTTGCACAACTTCATCCGCCGGATGGGTATCAACGATGTGAAAGCCTTTGGTTTGGATACCAGCAACGTCATTGAAGAGAAGATCCCGATTGTGATTGCCCGCGAAGAGAAGAAGCGAATCATCAGGATTCAGCGATAGAGGAAGGACGAATAGAAGTGGGGAGAGTGAGATGGTGAAACTTGTCTTTCATCCGAGCTCGCGATTTGCATCAATCAAAAAGTTTTCCGCAATTATTTTGGCATGTCATTCATTTGAGCTTTTTAGGTTCTCCAAGTAACCATTCACAATTGGTTTTGCCTCCTCAAGATCTTGATCAGAGATCATAACTCTTACAGAGCCACCTTCCCCGGGGAGGTTCCATCCCGGATTGTAAGTTGCACTTGCATGTTCCAATACAAAAGCTTCGATACCTGCATCCTCCAATAAACTCTTTACCATTCCGGCTTGCCAGGTTGTTCCGGTAAAAACCACAACTGGTTTAATTTCATTTTTACTATCCATCAGTAATGTCTTTGTGATGCGAGTAAATGTACTTCTGAACACTCTTCCATAGAATGCTTTTTTCGCCAATTAGTGCAAACACCAACTCTTCGTCAGGTGTGATGGAAGGATCAGTCAGTACAATTGGTTCCATAGGTTAAAGTTTAGAGAATATATGGAATAAGCCGCTTTGTCCTTTTCTTGTATTCCAGATATTTTTCTCCCAAAGCCTCCTGCATAAATTTCTCTTCTACTGTGATGCGGTACAAGAATCCTAGCGAAACTGGAATCATCATTCCTAAGACTGCCAACCAGTTGGACATAGATGTTGCTATTCCCAGAAAGATAATCAACTGCCCCAGGTAACCCGGATGGCGGATATTTTTGTACAATCCGGTATCAATTAGTTGGTGGTTTTCAATTTTTGTGACAGTGTAGGTAAACTGTTGGCGAAGAGTCAAGATGGAATTGATCCTGATATACAAGCCAATAAAAACAAAAATAGCTCCTATTGCAAAGAAGGCATTCCAGTATTGAATCCTTCCTAAAGTCATTGCCCCAATTCTGAAGGATAGGGCATATCCAATAAAAATTGCAAGGATGACTATCCAGATACTTCCTTTGTCATTCGATTTCTCTATAGTTCTGCCACGTTTCTGGCTCCAGCTCATCAGTACCTCAAATGCAACATACAGGTAGGAGAAGGCAATGATGACGATAATTTTTGGGTTCATTTTGGGAAATTTTATGTGATTTTATGTGCCGGACAAATGATTGAACAATCGTTGCAGAGGATACACTCCGTATCCTGAATAGGTTTGTTTTGTTGCATGTAACTCATGACATCAACACCCATCGGACAATGTTTGTTGCATGATTTACAGCCGGTGCAGGTTTGCTGCAGGTTTGGTTTAATCCTGATTAATCCTATTTTACTCGTCGGAGTCATAACCAGTGAAACCGGACAAACATACTTGCAAAAGGCCCTTTTGTCTGACAGAAGGAATGCCAATGGAATGCCAATCAGGTAGTAAATTCCATTGCTGATGAACATCCAGTTCATCTCTTGCTTGTTGAGGTAATCTGTCCATGGATTATACGATGCCATGAAAATCAGATATACGGGCAATAGTATTGATACAAGCAGTGAAATGTACCTGATATTCCTGTAGGAGCGGGGAATCTTGTTGTTGTATCCTTTGATTGGTAACCAATCCAGAATTGCAGCCGTCCAGCAGGCATAACCGCAAAATCCCCGACGCCAGATGAGCGGTCCAAATAGTTTGGCTATGGCATAGTGTATAAACCCCTTACCGAAAAATCCAACCAGAACAATCAGAACGACCCCTTCCAGTTGGAAATTTTCATGGTTGATGATAGGAACAAAAATCAGCAGACAGGGCAGAATCATCAGGATGGAAACCTTTCGGCCAATCAGTCTCTTCCTGCCTTTTAAGGTTTGCCGAAGTAAGATTCCCAGACTTATGGAGAAACCAATCCATGGAAATATCACTAGGAATACCCACCAGTGAAGGGTTTTGTATAAAATAAGCGCGATAAAAACGCCTATTAGAAAAGGCATTAATACAGATTTGTACCTTTGCATAAGTTCGATCCCAGGTAAATTTAATAAGAGGCCACCGTTGTTTCCACAGTTAGTCGTTGTGAATTGAGTAAAATTACAATTTTATCAGCCTTATCAACCTGAAGTTCCCGTTCCAGTCTATCTGTCACCTGAGGAACCAAACCTTCATTTTCCCCGGACCTCTATTAGACCATAAATAATAGGGAATTAATGTGAGCTCAGAAGGTTTAGTTTCAGTGTTTGATTGGTTATTGTTTTGGGGAGATGACATGCCGGTTACCCTGACAACGTTTACCGAACCGGAAAGAATATTTTTCGAATCCATGTTAAGCATTGCTTTATCAGGGATGCTGCAGTTGGCCATTTTATCCTTGTTGTCCACCTCCTCAGCACAATAAACGATTGGGCCTCTCTCAATTGCCACCAGATTTTGATTTGTCGCTACTTTTTCATCAGTGGTTACACGCCTGAGCTGCATTGGAAGATTAAGAGTGATCCGATCATTTGGGCTCCATTCTTTTGTTATCTCGGCATAACCATTTCGAACGACCGGTTTGACCTCTTTCCCGTTGATTTTTATACTGATTTTAGCCGTGTTTACATCAAGATAGCTATATAGATTTCCAGGCAGGACCTGGTTTCTGGCCCATCCGGGGATACGGATATTTATGGTAAATGTACTTTTCTTCTCAGGCTTCAGAGTAAATTCGACTTTTCCGTACCAAGGGTAACCGGTCTGCTGAGATATTTGAACCTTTGCTTCATGAACTAAAACAGTAGTTTTATTCGAAATAAACAGGTTTACAAACAAACCATTTTTATCTGTGGCGTAAATCAATCCGGGTACTGATGGAATAAACCGTATCAGATTGGTGGGGCAGCAAGAGCAGTCGAACCACGACTGCCGGGTGCTTGCTCCCTTATTGAAGAGATATTTCCCATCTGACTCAAGCGGATTTGGATAGAAAAATTTCCGGCCATCAGCTGATATTCCTGAAATAAGTCCATTGTACAACGATCTTTCGATGATATCGTAATATTTTGAATCGCCGGTCAGAAGGAACAGCCTGTGGTTCCAGTACACATCACCAATGGCGGCACAGGTTTCATTGTACGCAGTTAAATTGGGTAGTTCATAGTTCTCACCGAAAGCTTCACCGCTGTGCCTGGCTCCGATTCCGCCTGTCAGGTACATTTTTTTTGAGACCATGTTTTCCCATATATTGTTGACTGCTGCAAGGTAAGCCTGGTCATGAAAAATGGCAGCCACATCGGCCATTCCTGCATAAAGGTAGACTGCGCGGACCGCATGGCCGACTGCCTGGTCCTGTTTCACAACCGAGATATGATCCTGGCTGTATTCGCCGAATAGCTTGTGCGAGGTAGAATCCCCGCGCTGGTCCATGTAAAACTTTGATAACTCCAGGTATCTGGTATTTTTTGTAATCTGATAAAGCTGTATCAAACCAGTCTCAACTATTTCGTGACCGGGGGGGATCATCAGTTTCCCGGGACCAAAATTGGCCACCAGCAAATCTGCATTTTTAAGAGCTATGTCCAGAAAATTTCTTTTGCCGGTAGCCCGGAAGTGAGCAGCAGCCGCCTCAAACAAGTGGCCACTGTTGTAAAGTTCATGGCTCATACGTTCACTTTCCCAGCGGTTCATGGAAGGTTTTACCCATTTAGCCGGTGGACTCATTCTATCGATGGTAAACCAGGTCGTGAGGTATCCATCCGGCTCTTGTCCGATTTTAATGATGGCTATCAGGGAGTCCAGAGTCGCATCCAAAGCAGCATTGGGTTTGCTGATCAAGGTATAGGATGCACCTTCAATGATTTTGTAGAGATCAGTATCATCGAAAGGCATTTTTCCCCTTACTTTTCCCTTTATCTTGCCTCCGGCAATCAGAAAACTTTCCATTCGACCCTCGGATTTGCATTTGTCAAGGGCATATTGGATGGTAGTATCCTGAATGATTTTGATCTTTGGCAACCAAAAATTATCGGTCAGTTCAACATTTTTAATAGGAACCGATGTGATTGGGTACTCATAATAGGCAGGTTGTGCTTGTAAACCAAGCGATACCAACAATAGCCACAAGAACCAGATGTGATTGATCATTTATAATATCTTTTACCTTTGTCTATACTCTTTGGGTTGTTTTTCCTCCCTTACTTTTATTTCTTCACCTCTTTTCATGTTGCGCTGCACTCTTACCGGCTTTCCAACCTCGCGACCATAATATTTTACAGGTTCTGATGGATGGGTCGACTCAACTCTTCTCTCGGGATAGTCTCTTTTATTATTTAATTCCTTTCTTTCTCCTGAGCGGTTATTCTCCTCCCGTCTGGGTTCATTTCTGCGGTCATAGGAGTTATCATCCCTTTCTGAACGGCGGTTGTAAACAACTTCACGCTCATTTTCATTGAACCCGCGCAAAGGATGATCCCGATCCTGGTATCTGTCCCTGTACACTGTTCTATAATAATACCTTGGATAGTGGGATACATAGTAACGGAAGTGCCTCCAGGGCTCAATAACACGTGTGTCAAGGGCAACAATGAAGCAATCGTTGAGATCGAGCCAGGCATAAACGGGGGGTAAAGATCTGCCGAACATCCATTCTCCATCCTCCATGTAAATGAATTCACGGTTTCTCACGTCGTAGTAGCACTCAATATCAGGTAAGTAATAGTAACGTACCAAATGGTTATTGCTGTAATCAGGTGCCCACGATGGAAGTTGAAGATTTATTTGAATGCTTGCTCTTTGGGCCAGGGATGGAGTGCTGCAGCTGCTTAATGCAAAGAATAATATAACAAGTAGGGCAAAATTGTTCTTGTGCAAAAGGAACCTATCATCGTAGGTTCTTTTCATTTCATCTCTTTGAGTTTTCATACTATTCATTTTTCGTTGACAATCGGTTAAGGCTTTTTGTGCCGTCAATGAAAATATGCATAAACCATGCCAATCAAATGTTAAATAAATTAAATCAATCTAAAATTAAGTGTAACCTATTATCTAATCCATGGGGGCTTTGATTTTATTGCTTCTTTGTATACCGCACAATTCTCAATATGCGCCCCTGGCAGATAGCCTGCACTCATCATGAACTCATTGACAATTTCGCCGCCGGTAAACTTGAAGGTTCGCTTAAATTGCTTTACCCACTCTTCTTTTGTCTTTGGATGATGGTGATCCAGCCAATTCTTGAATGAACCAAAATCCTTCTGCAATTGCAAAAGTACATTTGCATTGTGAATGGTCGCTTCAATCTTTAACCGGTTTCGGATGATCCCTGCATCATTCAGCAAACGCTGCCTGTCGGTTTCCTGGTAGGCAGCAACTACCGGGATATTGAATTGATGAAAAGCATTCTGAAAATTCCGTCTTTTTTGTAAGATAGTCGTCCAGCTTAATCCGGCCTGAAAAATTTCCAGAATCAAAAGCTCAAAGAGTTCATTGTCGTCTTCGATCAGAAAACCATATTTATTGTCGTGGTATATCCGGTGCACATTAGATGCATCGTACTGTTCAACGAGTTCGCAGTAAGACTTTGGTTTTTCCATTTGAGTTTTAGTAAAGAGTGGATTGATGGTATGCTTTTTTAAAGTTCCCCCATCAAAAATTGTCTGTATTTCCGGTATTCTACTATGGGTTTGTCGCCCATAATCAATCTTTCGTCCATTTTTAATTCTGATTTTCTGGGATGCTGTGTTTCAACGACCCTTTTATCTTGACGAAGAATAATGATACTGGATACTTTCCCAAGAAAATTGAACAACTCTTTGAGTAAGGGGATTTTGATTAACCGCTGATAATACCGGATGTAAATGATTGTATGCTCTTCATCAACTGGAACAAAAGCAGCAAATGCCCTAATTTTATCAGAAATAAAATTTTGCCAGATATTTGGAAAACGGAACTGTAAGCTAAATAGTTCGTGATAATTTTCAATCTCGTCAGGTTTGAGTGGAGTCGTTTTGCCATCATCCCTGACATTGTGGACATAAAAGGTTAACAGATCATTTTCCAGTGTCACTACCGGACCGTTTACCAGAGTCTTGTTTCCCCTTCCAATTGTTGTTGCATGTACGAATGGCAGGTGGACAACATCCAGTTGATTCTCTATGGCCCTGGAATAGTGAATATTCCAATGATCCTTTGCACTGGAATAGGAAAAATCAGCCAGCTCCCGGAAGAAAAAAGGCACATCATTTTTCTTCTCCTCCTCGCCCCACCATAGCCAGATAAGTCCATAGGCTTCGTAAGTCGAATAAGCCTGAACTTTCATGCTCTCAGGAACGCTCTTATTCTTTCCGTTAGCCGGAATCACCTGTACCTTTCCAGTCTTGTCAAAAACAAATCCATGAAACGGACACTCTAAATGACCATTTAGCAGCTTACCGCATGATAGGGAGGCTCCCCGATGGCAGCACCTGTCTGAAATACAGCATACATTGCCTTTATCGTCTCGCCAAAGTGCAAGTTGTTGATTGAGGCGTTTTATTTTTAGGGGTTTTCGATGCTTCAGCTCGTTAGATTCAAGAATTACATACCATTGATTGAAGATCATATAGTTTTCGAATTCATATATTTATTGATTGTTTTTCTCAATTCATCGGCGTGAATCGGCTTTGTCAGATAGGCATTAAAAATTTCGCCATACATTACTTTTTCCAATTCCATGGCATAAGCGGTTTGCGCAATAATAATCAATTCAGGGCGAAATCCCTTGATCAACTTGGCGGCATAAAATCCGTCCAGGGTTGGCATCTTAATGTCCATGAGAACAAGATCGATTTCCGGAACATTTTTACAAATATCAACTGCCTGTTCACCTGATTTTGCAACTAAAAGATTGTAATTTAAATTTTTGATAACGATGGAAAGATACAAGAGCGAATCTTCATCATCTTCAGCAAGAAGAATCGTTGGTCTTTTGTGTACATATTTTAAAGCTTCCGGAATTATCTTATTTTCAGTAAATTCTTTAGCTGCGTTATGAGCAGAAGGAATCGAAAAATAGAAGCAGCTTCCAATGCCAATCTCTGATTCTACCCAAATTTTGCCACCAAGCATTTCGACATAAGCTTTGGCAATAGAAAGTCCAAGCCCAGCACCTTCATATCCTCTGGATAAACCAGAATCCGCCTGCATAAAGCGCTCAAAAATGATCGTACGTTTGTCGTCAGGAATGCCAATTCCTGTATCTTTTACAAAGAATTCATACGTGGATCCTTTTAGGCTGCATCCAAATTCTACACTTCCTCTTTTTGTGAATTTTATGGCATTTTTGATCAGGTTGATGAGGATTGAAAAGAGTTTATCCTGATCAGTTGTAATTCTGGAATCTTCATTTGAGAGTGTGCTTTTCAGGGATAATCTAAGTCCTTTCTGATTTGCTTCCGAACTGAAAAATTTGTATAGAAAGTCCAGCTTTTCATTTAGGTTAGTATAGGTAAGGCTGAGTTCCATGAGTCCTGATTCAACCTTCGAAATATTCACCAGATCGTTGATGAGGTTAAGTAATCTGGTTCCACTTTTTTCTATTAAACTGATGTAGGTTTTCTGTTCTTCCATCACGAGATTAGGCTCTTTAAGAAGTCCGGCAAATCCAAGAATGCCATTCATTGGTGTGCGAATTTCGTGACTCATGTTGGCTAGAAAGGAAGATTTTAACCGGTCGCTTTGTTCAGCATGCTCCTTGGCCACGATTAATTCCATTTCAGCCTTTTTGCGGTTTGTTATATCGATCATGATGTGAACAGAGCCGATTATTTCATCATTTTCATCCATAATAGGATCATTCATAACTTCGAAAACTGAACCATTGACAGTAACTTCCGTTTTCTCCCTTTGCCTGCTGGACTGGGACCGGACACATGGACAATCAATAATGGCAGATGTTGAATTGTGAACGCAGGAATAGCAAAACCGACCATGCATTTCTTCTTTTGACTGACCCAAAAGTTCTGTAAATGCCTTGTTCATTTGCAAGATTTGCTGATCTGCATCAAGGATCATGATCCCATCCTGAATCGCATCAAAGGTTTTGCTCCAATGGTAATTGGCTTGCCTGACTTCAGTTTCTTCTTTTTCCTTTAATGCCTTTTCAAACAGATCATGCTCCCGTTTGTAATTGTCAAAGTTGGCTTTTAAAGAATCATACTCAGCTTGCAATTCTTTTAATTCGTGCATTAAATTTTGTGCCATTTGGCTAAATCTTGGTTATAGGTTTGATCGACTTAACATAGTATTTTCAAATTTAAACAAATTACCTGAATATAATCTGAATTTTCCGAGAATGATGTGGTTGTTGTTTAAACTTTACTTTTCTTATTATCCAGGTAATAAAACTGTATTTTTGTTCTAATAGTATTCCACGAAAATTGACCTTTTAATTCTTTGCCGGAAAAACCAAACAGATATGGATATTTCCAGACAACAAATCACTTTTAAAGAGGCACTATCAAAGGCTTCTGATCTTTGCAGCAGGTCAGAAAAATGCAGTTATGACATTGAAATAAAGTGCCGTGACTGGCAACTTCCCAGGGAGGAAATCTCCAAATTGTTGACTTATTTACATAAAGAAGGGTTTATTAACCATGAACGCTTTGCCAGAAGTTTTGTACACGACAAATTTAAGTTTAACAAATGGGGAAAGATCAAATTGGCTTATGCAATGAGGCAGAAACAACTGGAAGAAAAACACATCAAAACAGCGTTGTCGGGGATACCGGCCGAAGCCTACCAAAAAACCTTGCATGACCTGATTTCAGCGAAAGCGAAAACCATCAAAGAAAAGGATCCCTATGCTTACAGGGGTAAATTGGTGGCGTTCGCTCAAAGCCGTGGATTTGAACCTGACGAAGCTATCAGGATGATAGAGCGGTTAAAATTTCTACCTTTGTAAAAATTTTAACCGCAACAGCAATGATTTTGAAGGAGCAACTCAAAGAGCTTGTTGAGCGCCGGGATGCGCTGAGGAGGTATCTTTGACATC
>JBAXED010000059.1:0-22531 GCA_037140615.1 Prolixibacteraceae bacterium | reverse complement strand
GACTGGGAGACTAGGGGACTGGGAGACTAGGGGACTGGGAGAGTGGGAGACTAGGGGACTGGGTGCGGGAATTGAGCCTGCGGTCCCCGAGCGGAGCCGAGGGGAAATAGGAGTTGAGCCTACGATTCCTAAACCTTAGGTCCCCGAGCGAGTCGAGGGGCGATAGGCCTGAGTTTTAAACGATCCAACAATAACTTGTACTGCCAATAAAATGCTTTTTCGTTAAAATAAACTAGCAATAACATAAAAATGATCTATAAAACAACTTTTTTTTCTATCTTACTAACAATCACATGTTTGAATTCTTTTGCTCAATCACAATGGCGAGGTCCTAAGCATGATGGCATCTACTCCGAAACCAATTTGCTGAAACAGTGGCCTGCCGATGGGCCTAAAATGCTTTGGTCTTTTGAGGGGCTTGGCACCGGTCAAGGGAGCGTCGCTCTTTCCAAAGATATGGTCTATGTGACCGGGATTCCGGATACCCTGACTTCCGAAGGTTTTCTTTTCGCCTTCAACAAACAGGGGAAATTGCTTTGGAAGAAAAGTTATGGCAAAGATTGGATATCCATTTTCCCCGGTGCAAGATCTACTCCTACACTTGTGGATGATCTGATTTATCTGGAAAATGGGAATGGCAGTATCGATTGCCTGAAAGCCCAGAACGGTGAAAGTGTTTGGCATGCAGATTTCTTCAAGGATTTTCAATGCGATTCGGTGCAGTTCGGCTTTTCTGAGTCTTTACTTATTGACGGAGACGTTCTTTATTGCACTCCGGGTGGAAAAACCAACAACATGGTTGCCTTGAACCGTTTTACCGGGAAAAAAATCTGGGGAAGTCCCGCTTATGGTGAGCAAGCTACATATACTTCACCCATACTTATCAACCACAACGGCAACCGATTGCTCATTAATCTTACCGCCACTTCCATCATCGGCCTAAATGCAGATACCGGTGAGATGTACTGGCGGATTCGGCAGTTTCAGGATAATAAAATTCATGCCAATACACCGGTCTATTTCGATGGCAAACTTTTGGTATCAAGTGCTTCGCGAAAGGATAGTTCCGGACTGGTCCTGCTTCAACTCTCTCCCGATGGTAAAAAGGCAGATATCGTCTGGCGTAACAAGGAGTTTATCAACCTGTCAGGCGGATTTATTCTAAAAGACGGATATCTCTTTGGGTCGGCCTACCTTCAACCCAAATGGTATTGCATCGACCTGAAAACCGGATTAACAAAATACATTGCCAAAGAGCTGGGCGGCGGTGTTGCAATTTTTGCCGATGGTCTCTTCTATTGTTATGCCGAAAAAGATGGGGAGATGGCCCTTGCAGAAGGAACTCCCGACCAATTTCGAATCATCAGTAAATTTAAAGTTCCTCTGGGAACTCAACAGCACTGGGCACACCCGGTCATTGCCGATGGCAAAATGTACCTTCGGCACAACGAAGCATTGATGGTGTACGACCTTAAAAATTAATCTTATGTTTTTCCGATTTATTCTCTGCTTGCTTTTGACGGGAACACTTGCACAAGCCCAGGAAATCGTCCCTTTCCCTAACAGTTTTAAACTTGAAACCGGTGAGTTTAAGATTCCGGAAACCCTGACACTTTCGACGTCAAAGGGAATTTTTTCCGAATTAATCCCTGTCTTTTCAACCTCTTTGCAAAAATTTTCAGGCATAAACCTTGCCACAAAACAGGAAAATGGCTCCATCCGGCTTGTCTTCAATTCAAATATTATTGGAAAAGAGGCCTATCGGCTGAAGATTGATCCCCGAAATATTACGATAGAATCAGCAACCCCGGCCGGATGCTTTTACGGACTGCAATCTCTTATTCAACTGATCCAAAATGCCGGTAAATCCGGGCAGATTGCCTGCGGAATTATCTTAGACCAGCCCCGGTTTGAATGGCGAGGATTGATGCTGGATGAATCGCGCCATTTTTTCGGTGAGGCAGAAGTGAAAAAAATTCTCGATCTGATGGCTCTGAATAAGCTCAATAAGTTTCACTGGCACCTGACAGACTCACCCGGCTGGCGTATTGAAATCAAGCAATATCCTTTTTTGACAACCCTTGGCGCCAAAGGCAACAACTCCGATCCGGAGGCCGAAGCTAAGTTCTATACCCAAAAACAAATTTCAGAAATAGTACAATATGCTGCCCAACGCTTCATCGAGGTCATTCCTGAAATTGACATGCCTGGTCATGCCACCGCAGCCGCCAAAGCCTATCCGGAATTTAACGGAGGCGGATCTGCTAAATATCCTGATTTCACTTTCCATCCGGGGAAAGAAGGAACCTACCTGTTTCTCACCAATATTTTAAGAGAGGTAGCCGAACTTTTCCCCTCAAAATACATCCATATCGGTGGAGACGAAGTATCCTATGGAAATCAGCAATGGTCAGGCTTTCCTGAAGTTCAGCAGCTGATGAAACGCGAAAACCTCAAAGACCTTTTGGGTGTTGAACACTACTTTTTGAAACGAATGGCCGACTCAATTCGGAAAATAGGCAAGACAATGATTGGGTGGGATGAAGTCGTCACTGCCAACATGACGAGCCATCCGCTTGTCATGTGGTGGAGGCATGATAAGCCTCAAATGCTTGATCTCGCCCTTAAGAGCGGGTATGAGATTATCCTTTGCCCGAGAATCCCCTTGTATTTCGATTTTGTTCAGTTGGATTCGCATAAGTCCGGGCGAAAATGGGCAGGTAAATTTGCCCCGCTCGAAAGCGTCTATGATTTCCCTTCCGATAAATTTCTTGGCGGAATATCTATTTCCACCCCACTCGTCAAAGGCATTCAGGCCAATCTTTGGACCGAAACCATGCCCAATTCAGAAAGGCTTGAATTTATGACCTTCCCAAGATTATCCGCCCTGGCAGAAGCAGCCTGGACCAACCATAATCTGAAAAATTTCGACAGCTTTCAAAAGAGAATGTCTGGCATGAAAGAGATTTATAAGAAGTCGGATGTGCACTTTTTTGATGGAACAACGCCAGACATGGCAAAAGAGATTGCCGGTCCGGAGACGGTGAAAAAGTAACCCTGAATTGCCTCACCGAAGAATCAAAAATATGCACAACCATCTTGGAATAGCCATTTTAACAGCAGCCTTACTCCCTTCTGTCGCCGTAGAGGGAAAAGAAAAAAAATCGGAAAAGAAGCCCAATATTCTTCTTTTTCTGGTGGATGATATGGGTTGGCAAGACACGTCAGTGCCTTTCTGGACAGAAAAAACCCCCTTCAACAAACTGTACCGGACTCCTTCCATGGAAAGGCTCGCCGCTGCAGGAATGAAATTTACTTCAGCCTACGCTTGCAGTGTCAGTTCTCCTACGCGTGTCAGCCTGATGTCCGGCATGAATGCGGCCCGTCACCGTGTCACGAACTGGACTTTGCAGCGAAATACTCCGGTTGATGCGCCTGACAAAGATCTGGATTTTCCAAAGTGGAATGTTAACGGACTTCAACCCTGCGATTCCATTGCTCAATCTGTGCAGGTAACAACTTTGCCACAAATCCTGCACGACCATGGCTACTTCACCATTCACTGTGGCAAGGCTCATTTCGGCTCCGTGGGGACGCCTGCAGCCAATCCGCTGACTTTGGGTTTCGATGTTAACATTGCCGGTCATGCCGCCGGAGCACCCGGAAGTTACCAGGGAGAAAAATATTTCGGGAATGTAGAAAAAGGAGGATATACTCCGCCATGGGGTGTCCCCGGACTTGAAAAATACCATGGTGATTCAATCAATCTGACGGAAGTACTCACAAAAGAAGCCATGCTGGCGATGGATAAAGCCCAAACCACCGGGAAACCCTTCTATCTCTATATGTCACATTATGCCGTACATGCACCACTCGAGCCAGACCGTCGCTTTTATCCAAAATACAAAGCCATGGGACTGGAAGAACCTGAAGCAAGATATGCCTCAATGCTCGAATCTATGGATAAAAGTCTGGGTGATTTGATGAATTATCTGGAAGAGAAAGGCATTTCAGATAATACCATCATCCTCTTCATGTCTGACAACGGCGGACTAAGTGCTACTGCCAGGGGCGGAAAACCTAATGTTCACAACCTTCCGCTGAAAAGCGGCAAAGGATCTGCTTATGAAGGAGGGATTAGAGAACCCATGATCATCAAATGGTCAGGAAAGGTGAAGCCGTCTACGATATGCAACGATTATCTGATAATCGAGGATTTCTTTCCGACTATACTGGAAATGGCGGGGATCAACAAATACTCAACCATACAGAAGGTAGACGGAAGAAGTTTTATGCCAATGCTCCTTCAGACCGGCACTACCTCAAAAGGCCGAGACCTGGTCTGGCATTATCCCAACAAATGGGGTGCGAATGGGCCAGGTATTGGCACAACCAGCACTATTCGCAATGGAGACTGGAAGCTGATCCATTGGTACAAAGACGGGAAAAACGAATTGTACAATATTTCAGAAGACATTGGTGAGAATCAGGATGTGGCATCAAAACACCCTGATTTGGTAAAAAGCTTGTCCGAAAAATTGGGAAAATATCTCAAATCAGTCAAAGCTCAGCTTCCATTCGATAAGACTACAAACTGGGAATGCAAATATCCAGGGATCTTATAAATAGCTGGGAATAAATATCACAAAGAGAACCCCGGGAGATTCACAGAGCAAATAGCAATTTTTTCTAACCTCGGTGTGAATCTGTACTTCTCCGTGTAACTCTGTGCAATATTTTTCATTTTGGAGAGTACCAAAGAGTTTTTACCTTTACGCAAACCCTATCAACATGGAAGAATTAGCAGTTGGAACGCGCGTTGAACATCCCCGTTATGGCGAAGGAATTGTAAGTAAAAATAAAATTACCTCTTACGAGATTTTTTTCGAGCATGGAGGGAAAATTGAATTGACCAAAAGGAATGAAGACCTTGAGGTTAAAGATGCTCCGGCAGAAAAACCGAAAACTTCACTCTCTCTATCAGAAATAGAAAAGGTATTGCGGTTTGTTCTGGAGGAGCAGAATGTACTTCAAGAAGTTGTTCCATTAGGCGAAAAATGGACAGGAGGGAATATGATCCTGCAACCGGCTAACCTCTCATTGAAGCCAAAGGAAATTCCCATTGAAAGTTTCTTTCACAAAATTGTGATGCTAAGAGACCGTCTTCGGGTACTGGAACAGAACATCAACAGCCATCCGGGTTTATCAGACGAGGATAAGGTAAATATGCAACAGTATATCACCCGTATTTACGGTTCGCTTACTTCTTTCAACCTTTTATTCGCCGAAAACAAACACTATTTTGTCGGAGCAAAATCCTAAATATTCTTTCTATTGACCAAATATAGTGCCACTCCAACGGCTTGGAAAAGAATTTCCAAATGTGTGAAATTAGCCTTGCCACAAGGAATAAAAACGGCATTGTGGCTCATAAAGCTCACCATCCCAGTTTCGTTTGCCGTCTTTTTGATCGACTTTGCCGGTTGGCTGAATGTGGTTGCTGCCTGGGTGGCACCTCTCTTCAAACTGATCGGGTTGTCAGGGGAAGCATCCGTTGTCCTGATCACCAGCATCTTTACAAACATCTATTCGTCCATCATCGTCATGACAACTTTGGGAACGGGCTACCGCGAAGGAACAATCCTTGCCGTGATGTGCCTGATATCCCATGGCCTGATCGTGGAAACTGCCATTCAGAAAAAAACAGGTTCAAATCCTTTTCGGATGGTATTTACGAGACTTTCCGGAAGCCTGATAGCCGCAATACTACTTAATAAATTTCTTCCCGGGGAAACAGTTGAGGCTACCGGAATAGCAATCCGGCACTTTGCAAATTTTGTACCTGCCCTGACCGATTGGTTTAAAGAAATAGCCATGACCTCCTTCAAGATTGTTCTGCTGGTAAATTTGCTGCTCATCCTGCAAAAAATCCTGGATGAATTTGGCCTAATCCGTTGGATTCTCATCCCTTTTAGACCACTCCTCCGGATCATGGGACTACATTCAAATACCGGATTTTTGTGGGTGATCGCCTATACATTGGGATTGTCCTACGGTGGTGCCATCATGATCAACCAGTCAGAAGAAGGAAAACTTACAAGGGAAGAGGCCGATTTACTGAATCATCACATCGCGCTGTCTCACTCCCAACTTGAAGATACACTACTATTTGCGGCAATGGGCTATCCAATTTTGATACTCGTTTTTCCAAGGATTCTACTTGCGATAGTCTATGTTTGGCTCAGAAGATTTGAGCTTTATTTAAGAAGGTGACCGATAAGTTGAACCAACTTTCGATCAAATGATTATTTTTAAAAATTAATTTCAAAAAAACTAAATCATGACTAACAACGAAACTTCTATTTTTATTCAAAAGAACACAGCAGCCATCCGAATCTGGCACTGGCTAACTTTTTTGTTTGTAATCGCCTTAATTGTAACAGTATTATTGGAATCAACAGTACTTAATCAAAGGCAAAACATTGCGGTTGTTCAAAAAGCCCTAATGGAAAAAGGGGTTACGGTAGACAACAACCAGGCGCTTGCAGTATCCCATCTCTATGGGGAAAAGATGTGGGACATTCACAAAATTTTGGGTTACTTTCTTTCATTTCTATTCCTTTCCAGATTAATAATAGAATTAACTCAACCAAAAGATCAGCGTCTTGGCTTCAGATTGAATAAAGCAAGCGCTTCATACAAACAGGGAGGTTCTGACAAGAAGGATTGGAGACATTATTTGATCGTAAAGTACAGTTACTCCCTGTTCTATTTACTGCTTTTAGCCATGGTCACCACCGGACTTCTCATTGCTTTTGGTGGCAATTTCGGAATTGCAGGACCTACCCGTCACTCAATCAAAGAAATACATGCATTTATCCAGTATCTGATTTATGCATTTGTAGTCCTCCACCTTGGAGGAGTAGTTTTAATGGACATTACCAAAGCAAAAGGAATTGTTTCCGGCATGATTAATGGAGGAAAATAAAAGCTAAAAAGCCTCATTATCGCACTCCATATTGATTCACATAAAAATACCTGATCCTGCAGGCACTTCCAGTACTTTGGGGGTTCTTTTCTGCCACAAGTCTGATTTTAAGCTGATGTGTTCCCGGGGTCAAATTGTATCCCAGCGTATAAAACCAGGGTAAATGCAGCTGGGCACTCCATGCTGTAAACAGATCTTGCTTTTGCCATGAACCTTTATCGATGCGGTATTCAAGCACACCGGCATCCTGCCCGGCAGCAACGGCTATTCCGATGGCATTACCCACAAAATTGTACTTCAGAATTCCGGAAGGAGATTCTGCTACCAACATAGGAACATTGGTAAAATCGGGCCGGGTGCCGGTTTTATCGGCCGGATGCCAGTTTTGCTCAGCCCTCCAACCTTTCGCTGGTTTCACTTCAACAGCGGGTAACAGTTTGCCTTTGTCATAACATCCCTCTGTCAGCTTACCAGGAAGCAGGTAGGCAGAGATTTTATCATCATCGGCAACGAATCCACTCCAGCAAAAGTCCATGAATGTTTTCATCGACTGGAAATAAATGTGATGGCCAAAAGGCGATGGATGAAGGTTCTTAAAATCCTTGTCCCAGCTGAATTCTCCGTTGTCAATTCTTTCAGTCACCTCTTTGGCCAGGTTGATGGATGGGATGGCATAGTGCATTGCCACCTTCTCGTGGTTCTGAATCTCTGTCGGCACAATGCCTTTGCGGTACTCAGTCATCTTATCCGGATCAACAAAATGCATCAGTACAATATCCATGGCAGGATTCGATTCTCTTGCATGACGCACAATCCCTTCCATACCCAAAATTTGCGTCTCGGTAGAAAAGCCGTTGGTTCGGTCATTGACGGCCGCCTCTTCAAACAAAAGATCAACCTTCCCCTTTGAAAGCACATCCCGCTCAAAACGAAAGGCACCTGGAGTAGTTCCCATTGAAGATATTCCTGCAGGAATGAATTCAAATTGGGTTTGAGGAAACCGTTGTTTCAGATAAGCGCAAATACTGTCACGCCATCCGGTACCCTGGGTAATAGAACCACCCAAAAATGCCACGCGACCTTTCTTCTCCTTCTCGAAAACGATCTGCGCATTGTGAAGTTTGTTACGGTAAGCATGGTAGTTTTTACTTTCCAGAGGGGCCGGAACCTGCGGATAGCTATTCAGGATAAAATCAACACCTGCCTTGAGGTTGTCTATAGAGAAATGGTGCCCTTGCAAGGACTGCTTTCCTGATGTATTGGCATATACAGTTGCCGGACCTCCCAGACGAATGTATCGGTTTATAAGGATATAGCTGTTCTCTTCGTTGGGAACAATGCTGTCATTCAGTCCAATGGAATGCAAAACCGGAACCTTTGCGGCAGCCAGCTTCCCTAGATTATCGATCGGATTATCCTTGTAATCAAGTGCTTCAGCTTCATTTTTAAAACCGTAGGCTGTCATCAATTGTTTCCACGACTCGGCATCACCTTTGCCACTCCCCTTTCCTCCCGGCCAGCTTTTGAAATCACAGACAGGTGCTTCGGCATAAATGCAACTCACATGTTCAGGATATTTTTTGGCATAATTGTAGATGTACAATCCGCCCCGACTAACACCTTCAAGAGCCACTTTCTTGTTCAAACCGTACATCGAAGTCAGGTAATTGTAAAAACCATTCCACGCCTCAACACATTTTGGCGACCCAAAAAGATAATCGGTGTTGATATACACCACATGATAACCTTTCCTTACCAGGATGCTGTCCATCTCGTAATGCCAGTCCGGAAACCTCGCACGCCAGATCCAAGGTTTTCCGGGAGCCGACTTGTCAGGAACTATCATCCTGCAATCCCTGCGATCCAACTGAAAATCGTACCGGGTAAAACCATGCCATTCAGACTTCTTTCCAGGATACTGAGCGCCAACTACCGTGATATCTTTCCCCGTTAACTGTTTGGCAATGCATTGGGCCATCAATCCTGCCCCTTCGGCGTTTGGGTGAATCTGGTCAGGGAATAAATTGCCCATCCCCGATAGGACAGCGTACAAATCTATTACTTGAACATTCTCCTCTTTTGCCAATTTTTCTACTGCCGGAATAACGCCATGAACGATGATCGAATCATTGATGCCCCAGCGGCTGGAATAAGCAGGAACAGGCTTGCACAAATAGATGATTGGATGTGAAGTTAACTTCTTAAGCTCCCTGACCATCGCACGGCTATCGGCTAAAAACTCACTTGAGTATTTCCAGTTTTGAGGTTTGGTGTCGTTGGTGCCCAATTTGATGATCACCACATCCGGCAAAAACGCCTTCGCTTCGGTCCACGCGTCTTCTTTCCAATAAGGGAAGTCACCCTTTTTCAGCATCGTGCGACCACCCACACCAAAATTGCGCACCACCCACTTGTCTCCCAGCATCCGGCCAAGTTGAGCGGGATAAGAATCCCGTGGCCGGTCAGGAATACCCGATCCAAAAGTGATACTGTTGCCGATACAGGCTACCTTAACCGGGGATGAATAGTTAGATGGATCAATGGGCTGGGCGTAACCGGAGATAAGAAGAAATCCGGATAGAAGGAGGAGCAAAATGTGTTTCATGGTTGTAAATTTTTCTCAGGATGACAACGATTTTTCCATTCGATGACAAATTAGGAAATATTAGGAAAACAAATTAATTTATCGGCTATGATTTTGGCTATTTTTATCATAGTTAAAATTATCATCTCTAATTTCCAATTGATTAAACGAATTCATAAATTTGATGTCAAACGATTTTACATGACCTTTTAAACTTTTATCTCCAAAAATCACTCCATCTATGAAGAAGAATTTTCCCTTTATTTCTATTTGCAAATTTTTTGCTCTTTCCTGCTTATCTCTAATAATTATGCAGGCACATTCTCAGAACAAAACTGCGTTTACTGCTAACTGGCCCGAATGGCGTGGCTTGTACAATACAGGAGCAGCTGCCGGTGGCAATACACCGGTCGAATTCAGCGAAACAAAAAATGTGAAATGGAAGACTGAAATCCCAGGGAAAGGCCATGCAACGCCAATAATCTGGGGAAACCAAATCATCGTTCAAACTGCTGTAGCCACTGACAAAAAAGCAGAAAATACGGCAGCTGGAGCTCCCAGCCCCATGTCTCCAACTCAAACCGATTTCATTCATCAGTTTAAAGTGATTTCGGTTGATAAGACTTCCGGAAAGATCAACTGGCAAACAACCGTTAAAGAGGAAAAGCCACTTGAACGAACACACGAACTGGGTAGCTGGGCTTCTAATTCTCCGGTAACCGATGGGGAGAATATTTATGCTTTCTTCGGATCCCGCGGACTTTATTGCCTAGATTTCAAAGGAAATATTAAATGGGAACGGAACTTTGGTCAGATGGAAATCGTGGCCAGCTTTGGCGAAGGTAGTTCACCAGCCATTTACAAAGACAAGGTATACGTACAATGGGATCACCAGAAAAAATCCTATCTGTATGCTATCGACAAAAAAACCGGAAAAGAAGCCTGGACTGCCGAAAGAGAAGAAATTACCTCATGGGCAACTCCACTTGTTGTAGAAGTGGCCGGTAAAGCTCAGCTGATCACCAGCGCCACCAACAAAGTAAGAAGTTATGATGCTGAAACCGGTCAAATAGTATGGGAATGTACCGGAATGACCAAAAATGTGATCCCAAATCCTATGTACGCTGATGGTATTCTTTACCTTATCAGCGGTTTCAGGGGAAATGCCGTCAAGGCAATCGATCTGGCCAAAGCCAAAGGCGATATCACCGGCACTCCTGCAATTCTGTGGGAATATAACCAGGATGCATCTTATACGCCAAGTGGTGTTCTGATGGATGGTCTGCTCTATTTTCTGAAAGGAAACAATGGCATCATTACTTGTCTCAATGCAAAAGATGGAAAAGTTATGTACAGCAACCAAAAGCTGGATGGTATCACAAATATTTTCTCATCACCTACAGGGAATAAGGACAAAATCTATCTGGCCGCAACCAATGTGGTAATTGTTGTTAAAGCCGGACCGGAGTTCTCCATTTTGGCAAAAAATTCCTTGGACGACACTTTTCATGCTTCTCCAGTTATCGTTGGGAATGAACTATTTTTGAGGGGCTTCAAGTATCTGTATTGCATTTCGGAAAAATAAGTGGATTTGATATTTGCAGGTGCAGTTAAAAATCTGCACCTGCAATCTTTTAATTATGTCCTGTAGAATCCCAATACAGCTATTTGCCATAAACTGTGAACAAAGATAGCCTGAACAAAAAATTTATTTTCGGCATAACGCTCACTTCTGCCATGGGCGGACTCCTTTTCGGTTATGACTTTGTCGTTATCGGTGGTGCCAAACCCTTCTATGAGCGATTTTTCGACCTAACCAATTCCCCTCAGCTTCAGGGATGGGCTATGAGCAGTGCACTCATTGGCTGTTTGGTTGGTGCCCTGATTTCAGGCTACCTGACCGACAAGTTTGGCCGCAAAAAACCGCTTATCCTGGCTGCAGTACTCTTCACTATTGCCGCGATAGGAACCGGAGCATTCAATACTTTCACTTTATTTATCATCTTCAGACTCATCGGAGGATTGGGCATTGGTCTCGCTTCAGCAGTATCTCCGATGTATATTGCCGAGATTTCCCCTGCCTCGATGCGCGGACGACTGGTATCCGTCAACCAGCTCACCATCGTGATCGGAATTTTAGCAGCCCAGATCGTCAATTACCTTATTGCAGACAAAGTCCCGGACGGAGCTTCCGATCAGCTGATTCTGCAATCCTGGAATGGTCAAACCGGATGGCGCTGGATGTTCTGGGCAGGTACTTTTCCATCTGTGCTCTTCTTAATTCTCGCCTTCTTTATCCCGGAAAGTCCAAGATTCCTGGCAAAATCAGGTAATTGGGATGCCGCTTCTGCCATCCTGAAACGCATTGGCGGCTCAATCTATGCTGCCAATGAACAAAAAGAAATTGCAGATACATTGAAAGGGAATGGTTCAAAAATCGATTGGAAAGCACTTAGGTCAGTAAAATTTCGACCGATTTTGATACTTGGAATCATTTTGGCCGTTTTTCAGCAATGGTGTGGAATAAACGTCATCTTCAATTATGCAGAAGAAATATTTTCCTCCGCCGGCTATTCTGTCAATGACATGTTGTTCAATATTGTGATTACCGGAAGCGTAAACCTCCTATTTACCTTGGCTGCCATGCGAATGGTCGACTCCTGGGGTCGCCGGAAACTAATGTTGCTGGGATCTGCCGGACTAGCCCTCATATACTTTCTATTGGGAACCAGTTACTTCTTCGAATTGAAAGGTGTTGCCATATTGTTTCTTGTGATGATGGCAATAGCCACTTTTGCCATGACTCTTGGACCAATCGTCTGGGTGGTGTTATCCGAAATATTTCCAAACAGTATCCGCGGAGCTGCCATGGCAATCGCCACAACTTCTCTCTGGATTGCCTGCTTTTTGCTTACTTATACCTTCCCCATCCTCAACAAACTACTGAATGCAAGTGGTACCTTCTGGCTGTATGCGCTAATATGCCTGTCCGGATTTTTATATATCCTGAAGAAGCTTCCCGAGACAAAAGGGAAATCACTTGAAGAAATTGAAAAAGCGAATTCATAAAAACTTTTCCTATCGATGAAGAACATAAAATTCATTGTCGTCCTTTCCTTGATCTTCTTTATTGAAGTTGTTCCAACCTTTGGACAGACGAAAATCAATCTGGCCGGCACCTGGAAATTCGCTATGGACCCCAACGATAAAGGTCGGTCGGAAGAATGGTTTAATCGGATGTTACCCGAGATAATTGAACTTCCCGGGTCCATGTCGACCAATGACAAGGGAGACAAAATTTCGTTAAACACCAAATGGACCGGTCAAATCGTGGACAGTTCCTATTTTAAAAATCAGGAATATGCAAAATATCGGAAACTTGGAAATATCAAAATCCCCTTCTGGCTGCAGTCTCTGAAACATTACCAGGGCGCAGCATGGTACCAGAGAGAAGTAACAATTCCGGTAAATTGGAAAGGGAAAAATATCACATTATTCCTTGAGCGCTGCCATTGGGAAAGTCGGCTGTGGGTTGATAATCATGAAATCGGGATGCAAAATTCCCTCGGAACTCCCCACATCTATGACTTGAGTGAAAAGCTCTCCCCCGGCAAACATCTTCTGACCATCTGCATCGATAACCGCACGAAAGAAATTGATCCCGGAGTAAATTCGCACAGTATTTCAGACCATACCCAAACCAACTGGAATGGAATGATCGGTCGGCTGTTTCTTCAAGCCAAACCATCCATACATATTGGCAATGTTCAGGTATTTCCTGATGTCGGAAACAGTAAAATTGCAACCCGGATCTTTGTAGTAAACCCTACCGGGAAAGCTATGAAAATCAGCATTTCCCTGGATGTAAAAGGGGCCACCTCCGCCAAAAAACAGTCAACAGATTTCGACCTTTCGCCAGGTGAAAATCAATTATCTATGGAGTATTCCATGGGGACAGACGTAAAATTATGGAGTGAATTTCATCCCTTTTTATACAAACTAACAGCACTCCTGACAGAACAAACCTCCCGTCAAACAGATACTTTTGAAACCACTTTTGGGATGCGCGAAATTAAAGCCGTCGGACGGGAACTTCAAATAAACGGAAAGCCACTGTTTCTTCGCGGGACACTCGAATGCGCCATTTTCCCAAAGACAGGTTATCCTCCGACCGATGTGGCCGAATGGCTCAGGATATATGCAGTTTGCCGCGCCCACGGACTGAATCACTTGCGTTTTCACTCGTGGTGTCCTCCAGAAGCCGCCTTCACTGCCGCAGACCAGGCAGGATTTTACCTGCATGTGGAGTGTTCCTCCTGGTGCAACCAATCAACAAGCCTGGGAGATGATAAGCCTTTTGACAAATATCTTTACCAAGAGAGTCGGCGAATGGTCGAAGCCTACGGAAATCACCCTTCTTTTTGCATGATGGCTTACGGCAACGAACCCGGCGGTAAGAACTATATTCCCTTCCTGAAGAAATTCGTCACTTTCTGGAAAGAGAAAGACAGCCGCAGGATTTATACCTCAGGTGCAGGTTGGCCAAATCTCCCTGAGAACGATTACCTGAGTACCCCGGATCCGCGTATTCAAGGATGGGGCCAGGGATTGAAAAGTATCATCAATGGTAAAGCACCTGCCACCGATTACGATTGGTCAGCCAAAATTGCATCACTAATTCAGCCGGTGGTAAGTCATGAAATCGGTCAGTGGTGCGTTTATCCCAACTTTAAGGAAATTGCAAAATACACTGGTGTACTTCGTGCTAAAAATTTCGAAATTTTTCAGGAAACTTTGAAGGATCATGGGATGGAACAATTGGGAGACAGCTTCTTACTTGCCTCCGGAAAACTTCAGGCACAGTGCTACAAAGCGGAGATAGAAGCTGCACTGAGAACACCGGGATTCTCCGGATTTCAATTGCTGGATCTTCATGACTTCCCCGGACAGGGAACAGCATTGGTGGGAGTTCTGGATGCATTTTGGGGTGAAAAAGGATACATCTCACCAAAAGAATACAGTCGTTTCTGCAACTCCACCGTTCCGCTTGCCAGATTGAATAAATGCATCTTCACCAACAATGAAACATTTGAAGTTTCCATAGAGGTGGCACACTATGGCGATCTCCCATTGAAAGCCTGTATTCCGGAATGGAAGATATCCGACAAAACCGGAAAAATTATTCGTTCAGGAAAGCTAAAAACATCAGATATTGCTTTGGGTAACTGTATCCGATTAGGCACAATCTCAATGCCATTATCTGACCTGCTTGCACCTTCTCAGTTGAAACTCGAGGTTACTGTTAACAACTTCAGCAACAGCTGGGATTTCTTTGTATACCCTGCTGTTAACAAGGATGTCCCAAATTCTGAAAAGATAAAAATCGTCTCCTCACTGGATGCTGAAACAGAACAATTTCTTGCACAAGGCGGATCAGTTTTGCTGACCCTCAAAAAAGGTACCCTAAAACCGGAATCTGGAGGGAATATTGCCATTGGATTCTCTTCTATTTTTTGGAATACCGCCTGGACGAAAGGACAAGCCCCTCATACATTGGGGATCTTGTGCAATCCAAAACATCCTGCTTTGTCTGAATTTCCAACAGAATACCATAGCAACTGGCAGTGGTGGGATGCCATGAGCCACTCAGGCGCAATTGACCTCACCTCCTTTCCTGCCGGTCTGAAACCCATTGTCCGGGTAATTGATGACTGGTTTACCAACAGACCGCTTGCCCTGCTTTTTGAAGCCAATGTTGGAAAGGGGAGACTTCTTGTTTCGGGCATCGACCTATCAAATGGAATGGATCAAAGACCGGAAGCAAGGCAGCTACTATTCAGCTTGAAAAAATACATGACAAGCAATCAATTTCAGCCAAATACGGAAGTACCGACAGAAATTCTTCAGAGGCTGACAAGTTTATAATACGATCTCCGTCAAAAATTTGATAATCTCTGAAAAGGCTTGATTTGTTTAACCTCTACGAGGTAAGATTTTCTTTAGGTGGTTGTTTTTCTACATTACTTTATCTGAAAATATTGTATATCAATAATTTATACCCCATGAAAACTAGTTCCAGCCGTCCTTTTTTGATCCAACTCTTTGCGTGGTCAATCCTGCTATTTCCTTTGTTATCCTTCAGTGCCACAGAAAAAAGTTCAATTTCGACAGATGACAAAGAGATATTAACGCCAGCCCCTAAACCTCAACCCCGAATCAATGGTCCTAAAGTTTACGGTTGCCGGCCCGGCCATCCGTTTCTTTACAGGATTCCTTGTCAGGGCGAAAAGCCAATCAGTTTTGAAGTGAAAGGTTTGCCTGCCGGACTGCATCTGGATCCAATTACAGGTATCATCACAGGTACTGTCCCAAAAGCCGGAACTTATTCGTTGCAGATTAAAGCAAAAAATCAAAAAGGCAAAGACAGCAGGGAATTTAAAATCATCGCCGGTGAAAAGCTTGCCCTCACCCCACCCATGGGATGGAACCATTGGTATGCCCACTACGACCGGATCACAGACAAGATGATGCGTGAGGCCGCCGATGTGATGATTAACAGCGGAATGGCAGATGTTGGCTACCAATATGTAAACATCGATGATTGCTGGATGAATGCTCCAAAGAACAACGATCCCAAAAGGGTAGGTCCGTTAAGAGATGAACAAGGCACCCTGATTCCAAACTACTATTTCCCAAATATGAAAGGGCTGACTGATTACATTCATGAAAAAGGATTGAAGGCAGGAATCTACACTTCCCCGGGGACCTTAACTTGCGGAGGCTTTGCCGGTGCATGGCAACATGAAGAACAGGATGCCCGCCAGTTTGCTGCCTGGGGATTTGATTTTCTGAAATACGACTGGTGTTCTTATGGCTCAATTGCCGGAAAAGACAAAAGTTTGGAAACTTACCAGAAACCATACCAACAAATGGGAACTATCCTGAAGTCCCTCGACCGCGATATGGTCTTTAACCTTTGTCAGTATGGAATGGGCGATGTGTGGAAATGGGGAGGAGAAGTTGGTGGCCATTGCTGGCGAACCTCCGGCGACCTGGGCTTTGAACTGGACCGGATCTTCGATGTTGCCTTAAAAAACAGTGAATATAGGGCTTACTCCAAACCTGGAGAATGGAACGATCCCGATTATATCCAAATTGGCTGGATTGGCAATGCCTCCAAAATGGGCGTTCCCGAACTTTCCCCTATGCCACCTGCCATGCAGTACGCTTATATGTCTCTATGGAGCCTGATGGCGGCACCACTCATTTACAGTGGTGACATGTCAAAACTAGACGCATTCACCCTCAACATTCTATGCAATCCTGAGGTGATTGAAGTAAACCAGGATCAGTTGGGAGAATGCGGTAGTGTGATCAAAAGACCCGACAACAATTTTATCATGGTTAAAAACCTGGTAGACGGCTCAAAAGCTCTTGGGCTTTTCAACAGAAGTAAAACAGATGCTGAAATGTCTGTCGACTGGTCTGAGATTCAAATTTCTGGCAAACAGAAAGTCCGGGATCTCTGGCATCAAAGAGACCTTGGTATTTCCAATTTGAAATTCAGCGCCAGTGTACCGGCCCAAGGAGTTGTCATGATAAGAGTTTCAAAATAAAAATTTTGTAACTCTTATCTCCCTCCCGGAGGACAGTTCTCCTGCAAAAATTTCTTGCAAATGGTAGTGAGATGCTGTGAGGTACCTTCACCTTCATAGATGCCATGCGAACGCATCGGATAGGCCATCATCTGGAATGGTTTGTTGTACCTGATGAGCTCATTAAAGAGTTTCTCGGCATTGGCATAATGGACATTGTCATCGCCGGTTCCATGAATATAAAGCAAGTTCCCTTTTAGATTTTTGGCGTAAGTATACGGTGAACCTGCAATAAAATCCTCGCGGGATTCGGCCGGAATGCCCATGTACCGCTCCTGGTAAGCATTGTCATAAGCCAGCTGATTGGCAACCGCCGCAACCGAAATTCCTGTTTTAAAGATTTCGGGGTACTGGAACATCAGATTGAGGGTTGACGATCCACCTCCGCTCCATCCGTGCACTGCTACTCTGCTGGTGTCGCAGAAGCTCCATTTAAGTACCTCTTTGGCGCCCATGGCCATGTCGCGGATGTTCAAACGCCCAATCTTCCGGTAGATCGATTTCCGCCATTCTCGCCCGCGGGGAGCCATACTGCCCCGGCAGTCGACCGCTACATATAAATATCCCATGTCTGCAATATTTCCGCCAAACTGACCTGTTCGTCCGAGCCTTGAATTGTCAAATACAGTGCATCCCCATGGTTCTCCATACACATAGAAGAATACCGGATATTTTTTAGATGGATCAAAATCCTTGGGTTTGGCTATCCACCCGTCCAGGGTAATGCCATCCTCAGTGGTGACTTTAAAAAATGAAATCTGCTTGCCCATCGGATCTTCCTTGAGATTTTTGACAATGCTTTTGGCATCATCAACGGGAGTATGAGCAGGTAGACTGACCCATTCTGAGGCAGGGGAATACAGGTGGCCGGAAAAACTATGCCGGCTCCATTTCCCGTTTGGTGAAACCAGGTAATCGTTGGAACCTGTAAAATTAGCCGGAGTGACCCTATGCGGAGATTCAGAGCCATCCAATTTAGCGGCATACAGGTATCTTTGGGTCGCATTTTCAGGCGTTGCCGCGAAATAGACGGTATTGTTTGGTTCATCAATCAAATAGACCTTAATCACGTCAAAATCACCTTTGGTAATCAGCGACTCCTTGCCATCCATGCCGATACGGTAAAGATGCCGCCATCCATCCTTCTCACTTGCCCAAACAAAAGCTTTTCCACCTTCTATCCAGTTCCAACCGGCACTGTTGTTCGAATTCCAGGTAGCTTCAAGGTCTACCCAAGCCTGATCTGAATCGCTCCATAAAACCTTTCCATTACCTGTTTCTGTGTTGGTAAGCCAGATCTTAGAAACATTCTGCTTGCGACTAAGCTGCTGAATAACCAGCTCATTTTTAGAAGACCACTCCATTTTAACGAGGTAATTCTGGCGCGAATCTCCTTCAATATTCATCCATTTTGTTTTAGCAGTTGCAATATTAACAACCCCTATTTTCGCAGGAGAAGGATCCTCTCCTGCCTTGGGATATTCGACCGGAACAGTATAGGGATAGATAGAATCTGTGGTGTTCAGCATCAAATAATTGCGCACCTTTGAAGCATCAATGTTCCAAAAAGCAATCCGGGTTCCATCCTCACTCCACCTGAATCCATCGGTACAAAAAAGCTCCTCAGCATAGACCCAATCGAAGGTTCCATTGATGCTGCGGTCTTTGGTGTCAAAGGTAAGTTGCTTGATTTTTCCGGTCTTTACCTCTTCCACATAAAGGTTATAAACAACTTTAAAATTGGATTTATCCTGGTAGGCATAGGCCACATTTGATCCATCCGGCGAAAATTTTGGATACATCAAAGCCTCCGGTTTTAAGCTTTTGCCCAATTGTACAATAGTTCCTTTAGCAGAATCGTACACCCATACTTCCCCAGTTGTCTTATGGTATTGGGTTTTCGTATTGACTTTTAACAGGAGCTGTTTGCCATCTTTCGACATTGCAAAAGCGGATATTGAACGCGGATGGGTTTCATCTCTTGGAATAAGTTTATCAAGGTCAAACAAGGTTGTCTTGGCCATCGAAGGCAAGTCAGTTTTAACAATCGCGAATTTTTCCACAGAGGTGTAACTGTTTCCGTCCGGCAACCAATTGACGCCTCCCATGCCAAATGGTTGGGAAAAAGAAGTTTTCAGAACAAAAAACAGGACAAGCAGCAAGACATTTTTTTTCATACTGTACATGGATTTTAGGTAAAAATCATTAATAGTATCTGGTTCTATTTAAGTATTAATTTTACAATTTTGCTCTTACATATTGAAGTGGCCACACAATTTCATCATTCAATTCAGCTGCAGCCTTTAGCGGGAAATACGGCTCTCTCAACGATTCCCTGCCGAAAAGGATCAGATCGGCTGAGCCTGACTTTAAAATTTCATCCGCCTGTTTTGCCTCTGTAATTAATCCGACAGCACTGGTCAGGATAGCTGCCTCCCTTTTAATTCTTTCGGCAAAAGCTACTTGAAAACCGGGACCTACCGGGATTCTTGCATCCGGAACCATGCCGCCGGAAGAACAATCTATCAGGTCAACCCCCGCCTCTTTTAACAGAATGGCAAGTTGAACTGCCTCATCAGGATTCCAACCTCCTTCGACCCAGTCGGTCGCTGATATTCTTACCAATAGCGGAAGATTGTTTGGCCAAACTTTTCGGACAGCTGCTACAACCTCCAGCAAAAGACGAGTCCTATTCTCAAAGGAACCTCCATACTTATCAACACGTTTGTTGGAAATTGGAGAAAGAAATTGATGCAGCAGATATCCATGGGCTGCATGAATTTCAACTACTTTATATCCGGCTTGATGAGAACGCTCAGCTGCAACAGTGAAATCAGATATTATTTTTTCAATCCCTCCCAGATCCAACGCATCGGGAGCAGCATCCTCAGGATAAAAGGAGATGGCCGATGGCGCAACGGTTTTCCATCCACCCTTATTCTCCTCAAGCTGTCTCCCACCATTCCATGGCATCGCACAACCAGCTTTGCGTCCGGCATGAGCCAATTGAATGCCTGGGACAGAACCCTGCTCCAAAATAAAAGCGTTAATCTGCTTTAATTTTTCAACGTGTCCGGCATGGTACAAACCCAGATCCCCCGGTGATATTCTACCTTCAGGCGAAACAGCCGTTGCCTCCTGAATGATTAAAGCAGCTCCACCAACGGCTCTGCTTCCCAAATGAACCAAATGCCAGTCGCTGGCGAATCCGTCTGCAGCACTATATTGGCACATGGGAGATACGGCAATTCTGTTTCTGAAGGCCACATCTTTTATGGTGATAGTTGAAAACAATTGTGACATAAGTAAAATATGAATGATAAAAAACAATGACTATTCTAATTGCTAAAATAGTCATTGTTTTAGGATGAAGAATCGATTTGTTACCTCAATTATTTCCCCCTGGTGACATACTTCAAAACCTGCAAAGATTCAGTAGCAGAAAGGCCTGCTCTGGAAGCCATATTTGGAACGATGGTTTTCCAGCTTGCGGCAGAATAGTTATCCGGGGAATAGAGAGAATGACATCGCCCGCAGTTATTGATAAAGACAGAGCGACCGGACTGTAAATCAGCAAGTGTGGCAGTTGCTGTAACATCTGTTGCAGACGGCACATACAACGCATCAGTGTTATTTGTTAAACTTTTGGAACACCCGGCAAAGGCAAATGCAAGAATGATAATAATCCCGGCGCCAAAGAAAGAACACTTAAAAAAATTTCTCATTTTCGATTTCATGCAAAATAACTTTGTATTCATTTTAGAATGTAAATAAAGATGAAATCTAAGATGTTATAAAATTTTGCCTGTTAAAAATATATAACATAACGATTATATCTAAATAAGCTACGTTAAAAAACCGAATTACTAAATTATTGACAAGTGATTTAAATTTGTTGAAGGTATCAAGCAGTAATTTTAAAACTCCTGGTGAGTTTTGTGTTGAGGCTGGTAGTGAGATGATCGGATTTGTATCTTTTCAGTAAGGGAGGGAAGATATTTTTCGAGATGATTCGATCTGCCGGCCTTAAATTTTTAACAAAAGAGGATCTTTTTTCAGATCCTCTTTTTGTTTTATATAGGGTTGGATTGCATATTTTTATATTTTCGTATCACTATTCAATTTATCTCACATCAAAAAATAGCCTATATGAAACGACCATGAGAAAATGCTTCGCACACAAGCAAATGATTTTGGGGAGTTCCATCCAACCGTTAAAAAACAAAATACTAAACAGATGAAAGCAGCCGTACTGACCTCTTATAACAATATCGAATGGCAGGATGTCCCAAGACCTTCCTGTAAAAAGGGAGAAGTCCTGATTCAGGTTTCATTCGGCTGTATATGCGGAAGTGACCAACACATTCACAAGGGGGAATTTCATCCTCGTACAAAAACGCCAATGATCATGGGACATGAGTTTGGCGGTATTGTTGCAGAAGTCGGTGAAGGTGTTGAAGGATGGGCTGTTGGGGATAAGGTGGCTCCGGATCCGATCATATGGTGTGGCAAATGTCCGGCCTGCCTGAAAAATCATTTTCCGGCTTGTACGAGTTTAAAACTTATTGGCGTGGATCTGGATGGCGGATTCACCCAGTTTATTTCTCTTCCTCCTTCCATGCTGTACAAAGTGCCTTCCCAGATTCCGGATGAACATGTTGCCCTGGTCGAAGTTCTTAGCATCGGATGTCATGCAAAAAACAGGGCTGGTGTCAAAAAAAATGATACTATAGTCATATGGGGATCAGGGAAAGTAGGTCTCTGCATTTTGGAAGCTGTTCGCACAGTAACGGATAATACCATATTTATGGTTGACATCCTGGAACCCAGATTGGCTGTTGGTCCAAAATATTATGACAATGTAATCGCTATTGATGCTTCAAAAGAAAATCCGGTTGAACGAATCAAGAGAGAAACCGACGGAAGGGGAGTTGATGTTGCTTTCGAGGCAGTGGGTCACGCCCATGATATCGAAGGACTTGTTACTCCCGTTCGGGGATGCATCCAGAGCGTCGTTGGTGGAGGAACAATATGCGTGCTGGGGTTGGGCAACGAGCCGGTCCCCATTCTGTTTAAAGAACTGATCTGGAAAGAAGCTAAAATAGTCTCCTCGCGCGTAAGTCATGGCGAATTTGCCGAAGCCATAGAACTCCTTTCCAAAGGCCTACTCAAACCGGAGGCATTGATTTCACAAACACTTCACGGGTCTCAAGCCCAGCGGGGATTTGAAATTCTGGAAGAAAATCCAGCGAATAATATCAAGATATTGTTGGATTTCAGATCTTAAAAAAAGCATAAAAAAAG
>JBAXED010000058.1:0-22624 GCA_037140615.1 Prolixibacteraceae bacterium | reverse complement strand
AATAAACATGATTTTAATAAAAATTAAAAGCACTCAAACTTTGCCTGGCAAAGGCTGGCGAGTTGTTAATTTATATGTAAGAACACAAATATATGTAAAATAATGTAATCGCCAAATTTTCGTATTATACGTTTATTTGTTAATATATTCGATTTTTAGGAAGTATATTGATCCTTTTGATTCGATAAAGAAAGTTAGACCAAAAATATTATGTCCTCTTCCAATCGACTTGAGAAATTAAAAAGGAGCCGAAGGTTGGTGGCATTTGATATAGAAATGCCCAATTTGGGCGTAAATGGAAAAATTCAATACTAAAATTTATGTCAAAGATGTACTGCCCAATCCCAGTCAAAATCGATGAAACGATGAAGAGACAAAAGGTCAGAAATTAAAGTTTAAAAGGGTCGAAAATTGAAAAAAGCTTTCAATTTTCGACCCTTTTAAACGAAAAGTTTGGGGTAGCTTACAAATAGGATTGGCGGAGACAGCCTCAATATAATGCCGGAGTCATTATCGCTGCTGCTTTGAAATAACTATTAAAGTTTATTATAGTAGCTGACAATTTTAACTATATCCTCAATTTCCTTGGCATTTAGTTTATTAGAATGAATAAAACTTGCTATTGCATCCTTTCTGGCTGCTAAAACAATAAGCAACTCCTTTTCATTTCTGATTCTTACAGCCGGTTTATCCTGGAGTTTCAAATAGTACGAATCATTTGTCAGGATAAACCTGGCAGGTTTAGCTTCCTGATAAAGCTGTGGAGGTACAGCGTCTTGTATTCGCATTTGCTTTTTTATCAAAAGCTTGCAAACGCCATCGGTCTTAAGGATAAAGTAGGAATAATCCTTGGAAGTATCTTCTCCTCCGGATTTTACATATTTCGAATAAACAAACTTCAAACTGTCAGCTTCAATCAAAGTCAAATTTTCAGGATGAATAATGGCGAAAATTTCATTCTTCACCTTGAAATGAATTTGATTGGCATAAATATCATAACGAACGATGATGTCAAAGGTCTTTCCATCAGTAAGGATTAATTTACCCTTCGTAAAATTCTTAAAAAGATATGGATCACCTACTATATCAACATATGATGCACCATCTGGACCCGTTAAACCTTTATTTAACCTCAGTTTTTCAAGTAAGGTTTCTGAACCTAAAACAGGAACTTGAGATTGTGATGTTGAGATTTGAACAATAAGTAGTATCGCCGTCAATACGAACCAACAAATTTTTTTCATAACAACATAAGTTTTTAAATGAAAAGAAAAAATTAGGGCTGTCATTTTGACAACCCTAATCTTAGTTTCTAATTATCTGTCTATTTCTTAGGAGTGTAAACTGCCCAGAAAACCCTTGGTCCACCCGCACCAGGGTAGTAATAATATAGTTTAATGATTCCTGTTGCCGGGTCGTAAGAACAGATGTTCTTTGCATCCAATGGATCACCCATGATAGCATCAGTTCTATTAAATGTAAGAGTCACTTTGTAATCCGGAGCAATATGAATGGTTATAATGTTATCCGTCCAAACTCCAAAAAAGTCAGTACAATCATACGCTGCGACGGGAATGAGACTTACGGTGCTTTTCCTATCTCCACCATATGCAGAAGTCGGATAAGTACCGCCTGCTGTAGGGTGAAAATACTTCAAAAGCAAATCGTAAGAACCTGCAAAAAAGTTAGCAACTGATATCAATGTTTTGGTACCAACCTCAACTTTTCGTCCATCTTCCATCACAGAAACGTAGCGTAAAGTCCAGGCATCACCAATTTTCAATTGTCCTTCGTCTGTTGGCATGCCCAATCCGGCAATCAACTTAGCATAGGTATAACTCAAACTAACAGTTTGAGCGGCTGAAGCATTTGCAGATGATACCGGAACAGTTTGATCCAATACCTCTGTTTTTCCGCTATATGATTTATATATTTCAATAGAAGTGATACCCGGGCCTTGCGGAATTCCAACAGAAAGGCTGAATGTTTTTGTCCCTCCAAGTTTATAGGGAAAAGATCCAGTTGGTTCCAATATCCCACCTGTTTTGGCATCAGCAGTCATCAAGTCTGTGTAATTCTGCGTACATGAACTAAAGAACAATGCAGCAAAAACAAGGCTTAAACTCAAATATATGATCCTTTTCATAGATTATCCTTTTAAATATTTTATTAATTGTTCTTTATTTTGTATCCCACCAAACTTTGGTGTTAAGATCATCAACGCCTTGAGCGGCAATAGCTGCTTTCAAATTGGTTGGATTTCTTCCTGATTCATCAGAAGGATAATATGCCCTTACTGGAATTTTACCACCATTCTGACCGGCGATAGCAGGAACAAGAACTGGGAATCCGGTCCTTCTCCACTCAAATGCTGCTTGCAAACCCTGGTCGAACATAGCCAACCATTTTTCAATAGCAATCTGTTTTAAGGCATTGGCAGGATTCCATAATCCATAGGTAGCAAGATAATCAGCAAGATACTTGTCAACAGTCCAGGTTACATCAATTCCAGTCTGAGCCTTAGCGGCTATATTTGCTGATACAATTGCATTAGCAAATTGGTAATAAGAACCTGTTACGCCTGCAGTATAATACTCCTGGGCCGTTTTTGCCCCTGTCAGAAATCCTCTTTGAGCTGCTTCCGCAAGAATAAATTGTACTTCAGCATAACTCATTAACATCCCAGGTGCAGTTGCAGCTGAAAAATAGGATCCAATTTTGCAGGTTTTTGTCAAACCATTGCCCTTGTAATTTGCGGCATTGGTTGAGGTCATTCCATTAGGCAAACCTACCCATGCACCACCAGCGGATGGGAGCTCTGCATAAACTGGAAGTCGGTAATCCATGTTTGGATTATCTGTCCACATAACATCAATGATTGTTCTGCTCACCCTGTGGTCATCACGGGTTTTGCGGTTCTCATTGATAGGATTGTTGTTTGGTGCAGATCCAAGATAAATCAGAGCGGCATTGTCTGCATTGGAAGCAAAGATTGGATAAGTAGCAGGATCTTTAACCATTGCGGTAATATCAGCCGTTGGAGCAACACGGTCAGATCTGCGAATCAACAATCTTAATTTCAATGAATTGGCAAATTTCCGCCATTTAGTTAAATCATTTTGATACAGAATATCGCCTGAAATGGCAGCGGTAGAGCTGGCAAGGAGGGTATTTGCTTCTGTAAGATTCTTCAACATTGCCACATAAATTGACTCCTGCGTATCATAAACAGGTGACAAAATGGGAGTCGTTGCATCACTTCCCAGGAAAGCTTCAGTATAAGGTACTGCGCCAAACTCATCGGTAAGAACTGATACGATGTAAGTTTTAAGAATTAATGCAACAGCCTTGTAAGAGTCATTCTTGGTGGAAACAGCAATGTTTAAAAGAGTCTGTACATCATAGCCTGATGATGCATAGAAACTGCTCCAGGTATTGTTGATGACTGTCATCCTCGGGATGTATTGATCCTCATCGGGATACTGGACTTTTGCCATGTGCTGTACCCAGCACGAGCCCATTTCGTGTCCGAGGAAAATTTCGTGAACACGGCTGGTCATTGACTCAATAGAATTTGTAAGGAGCATGTCGGGAGAAGCTTGTGCTATTCCCGGACTATTCGGATTGGTGTTAATCTCCGCAAATTTATCCGTACAGCTTGAGCTAAAAAATACAACTAATAGTATAATAGCTGCAAAATAGTATGTAATCTTTCTTTTCATAATTACCAATTATAAAATTAATTAAAATTTAAAGCCAATGTTGAAACCTATACTTCTTGCAGAAGGCAACTGGCCAAATTCCAATCCTTGAACATTACCACTACTGAAAGCGGTTTCAGGATCGATATGAGGTACTTTGGTACTCAAAATTGCCAGATTTCTTGCGACCAAAGAGATGTTCAAATCTTTTATCGGAAGCGTCCAGGAATTTTTGAATGTATATCCGAATTTTATTTCCCTAAGCTTTATGTAGGAAGCATCGAAAACACTTGAATAGGCAATATTTTGACTGTAGGCAGCTTTGTTGAAGGCTTCTGCAGTTGCAACAACAGTGTTTGTTTTGTATCCTCCACTTCCGTCAGCCATAACTCCAACACCAACTACACCACCTTCACGGCCAATCAGTGTCTCTTTCAAGGCACCTGCATAACGACCCCAGGTTGTTGTCATTGAATACATGTCACCGCCTTGTTTGGTATCAATCAGAACACTTGCGTTAAATCCCTTGTAACTGAATTCATTCAACATGCCACCTAACCAGTTAGGAGTTGTATTGCCAAGATTCTTCAGGTCACCTTGAGAGGGAACTCCATTAGCAAAAATAATGTTGTTGTTGGGATCTCTTTTGAAATCATATCCCCACAATACACCATAAGCACCGCCTGGAACTGCCAATACCTGGAGATTCCAATAAGTACCAAGAGTAAACTGCTCAACTCCTTCGGCAAGTTCTACGACTTTGTTTTGGTTCTTTGAAAAGTTAAAAGTGACATCCCATTTGAAATCTTTTGTTTTTACTGGTGTGATTGCCAGCAATACTTCTACCCCTTTGTTGTCTATCCGACCGGCATTGACAGTTTTTGCAGTATAACCGGATGCTGCAGAGATAGGTATGTTAACAATTTGGTTGATAGATTTCTGGTTGTAATAAGTTACGTCCAGCCTAACCCTGTCCATGAAGAATCTCATGTCTGCGCCAAACTCGACAGATTCGTTCGTTTGTGGTTTCAATGTTGTATTAGGCATAAGATTCGGAACTGCAAGATTTAACAATTTCTTGCTGTCGTTCCAGCCTGCACCGAAAGCAACAGTAGGTTCTAGTGAATAAGGATCCGTATCTCCCCCAACCTGCGCCCAACTGGCACGAAGCTTAGCAAACGAAAGGACTTTGGATTTGATCTTGAATAGATCTGTGATAACACCGCTTACTGAAACAGCTGGATAGAGATAAGAGTTGTTGTTGGCCGGAAGTGTACTTGACCAGTCATTTCTTACTGAATAATCCAGGAAGACCATGTTTTTATAGCCCAACTGACCAAATCCATAAATACTGTTTATTCTTTTTGATGAATAATAATTTGAAGTAGTCGGAGTCACAGCAGAGTTGGCTACGTTGTAAACGCCGGGAACCGCCAATTCAGGAGCTGTTCCAGTGTTTGATTGCGTAATCCTGTCCATTCTGTTTCCGCCCAGATTAAAGGAGAAGTTGAAATTGTCCGTTATAGCCTTGTCGAATGTTAAAAGAAAATCTGTGTTCACTTCTCTAAAAAGACTTACCGATTCACCATAGTATCCCTTTGGATAATCCATATCACCAACAAATCTTTTACTTGAGGTAAAATTGGAGTAAATATCACCCCCTGATCTTACATAAGCGCTTAAATAACTGGTGAATTGGTATTTAACCATTGCATTACCTACAAGTCTGTCTCTCCTTAAAGCAGAAAGATTTTCTTTTAGTGTGATGAATGGGTTGTTGTGGTAGTTATGGTTCCAGTTGTAGATTGAACCATCCTCATTGTACTGCTTTTCACGTAAGAGGGAATAATCGACTTGCCTGCCTGTCCAGGAAAACTGCTGCATAACGTTGTTGGCAGCATAACCGTATCCTGGTTGGTTGTCACTTCCTGCATTGATGTAAGATCCTGATGCAGAAAAAGTAAGTTTATCCGTTGGGCTTGAAGTAGCACTGAATGAAAGAGTTTTTTTCTTGTAGTCAGTGTTATAAATCATACCTTTCTGCGAAAGGTCGGTATAAGAAAGCCTGAAACTGGATTTATCACTTCCGCCCGTAATAGAGAAATTTGAAGTTATTGTGGAGCCTACATCAAAAAAGTCTTTCACATTGTTGGGATGAGAAACCCAAGGCGCTGGCTGAGCTACGCCATTAGCATCGACAGAAGAAAATTGAGGGATCATTAATCCGGCATCCAATTTAGGACCCCAGCTCTCATCTACGCCATCATTAACACCACCGCCGGCACCATCCACATATGTAAAAGCACCACCATTGCCTTGTCCATATCCGTTTTGGAAATCTGGAAGTTTCAATGGGGTCTCAAACGTTGTTGTATTGCTGAGGCTAACAGAAAGCTTTTCACCTTTTTTACCCTTTTTAGTAGTAACAACAATGACACCTGCAGAGGCTCTTGATCCATATAGGGCGGATGCGTTGGCTCCCTTAAGAACAGTTATCGTTTCAATATCGTCAGGGTTAATATCGGCAGCACCGCTACCCCTATTTGTTCCATCTGTTGCAGTTGAACCAAAATTGGAATTGTCAATAGGTATACCATCCACAACGAACAGGGGCTGGTTGTTACCACTTAAAGAGGAGACACCCCTGATTACAATCCTGGAAGATGCACCTACTGCTCCTGAAGCACTGGTAATTTGAGCACCCGACACACGTCCTTGTAAGGAGTTAATTACATTGGTCTCCTTTGCTTTGACAATTTCATCGCCTTTAACATCCTGGACAGAATAACCCAGAGATTTTTTGCCCTTTGAAATACCTAGTGCTGTAACAATAACCTCATCTACTGAAATCGCTTCCGATTTCAACGAAATTTTGTAATTATTTGCAGCAGTCAGGCTTACTTCCTGAGTTGCCATTCCCACAAATGAGACAATCAGTGTCTTTGCGCTGTTTGGAACTTTAAGTGTAAATCTACCTGACATGTCAGTAATTGTTCCAAGTGTAGATCCTTTGACAACTAGGGAAGCTCCTGGGATCGTAGTCCCATCATCCGCAGATGCAACAACTCCTGTTACATCTCTGGTTTGGGCTAAGACAACCTGCATTCCCAAAAACAGAACGAGAGAAAGTAATAGTGAAATTTTTTTCATCGATTTTATTTTAGATAAACATGGTTTTTGCCATACGCCAAAAGCAATAACCTAAGCCATGCAATAATGCCAGCCAATTGTTAATTTTTGCGTATTTATACAAATGTATGTAATTAAATACGCCAACCAACATTTTTTCGAATTTTTGGAATTTTTATTGTATTTTTCAGAAATTCGAATCAAAAAACCTCCGTTTTAATTGAAAAGCTGCTTAAATAGCGATGAAAGTGAAATAGATCAGATTGAATAATGAGTTTTAACCCCGGGAGGGGCAATAAATTTTTCTAACTAAATTTTCAAAAATTTTATCCGATTTTTTGATTGATAAAAAGAGCGATTTGATGAACATCCTCCTTCTTTCTGATACCAACTTTGTTCTTTTTTAGAAAATCTTTCAAATCATTTTCAATCTCCGGAAAAATTTTCATCAATTGTCGTTCTGTGGTAAATTTTTGCATCTCTCCCTTGTACATTACCCAGTTGACACAGGCATTGGAAATTTCGACATTATCAGGCATTTCCAGTACCCTGAACTGGCTTCCTCCGCCACGAACCGTCGACACATTTGTTGGTCCCTGGGTTTGGGACTTCATTCCATAAGCTGTATTGCTTGCAACAGGAGCAAAACGATTTTTATTCTGATAATAAAACGAAATCTTGTTTGAAAGGATTAATTCATAAAAAACTCCATTCATAAAAACAAATTTCCGGCTTTGAATGACAATTGTATCTATGGCCTCCGGGTTGGCAATGATCCGGAAAACACCATCCTGGGAAACCAGCATTTCTTCATCAACAGTATTGTAATTCAACATAGCATTGGATAGCTTTCCCGACTTCATAAAAACATCCCCCCGGATAAATTCCGGAAACAATAATTGTGGGTAAGCACCTTTAGGCTGATCCTGTCCAAAAGTAAAACAGAATGTGCCAATCATTAATATAAGCAATACTATAATCTTTATTCCTGCTAGTCTAGTTCTCATCTTGCTGAAGTTTAATTTGATTATAACGCCAGATAAAGCTATCATTTTATTTCGGTGAAAGAACTTTGATCCTACCGCTAAAAACACTCAAAATTACAATTAATAAAAACTGGATATTAAAACTGGATCAAAAAAGCGAAGCTGTCTTTTCAGACAGCTTCGCTCAGTTAACATTCAGATTATCATTTATCTCGGTCCAACATATACCAAGGTATCAACGCATCCGCGATTATAAGGATCTGCTGCTCCCCAATTGACTTTAAAGTAGAATGCTTTTTTCACTGGATCGTAACGATTTGGATAGGTCGGATCCATAAGCCATCTTACAGCAATAGGGTCTGTCACAGTAATTTTATTATTGGTTTCATTCACTGTGATCGTCCATGTTCCAATACCACCCACACCTGTAGCATTCGCCCATAGCTGATTTGGCGCCATACTTATGGATGAAGCACCTGCGGTAGTCATGAATTTTTTGTGATCTGTAAAATAACCTTCAAGACCTCCAGTATCACCTGGTCTCATAATAAATCCTTTCATCATATAAATACCATCATACTTATTTTTAGCCAGCACTTCACAGACCACCGTCTTGCCCACCGCTGCACTTAGGGTGCCTACTCCTGACACTGATGAAAGTTTAAAAGCCAAGGCATAACTCTTACTAAAGTCAAAATTTCCTGCATTTGGAACATTGATCGTGACGATTTTAGCGAATTCACCAGCTCCAAAATTCAAGGTAATGGTTCCGCTGGTAACTGCGGGAGAAGTAGTTCCCAAGCTGGTTGGAAGAGGAATGTATGTTGTTTTATTTGCTGAATTGTAAGCGGCCATTATGGATCCGTCTGTATCGTAATTTAATACAACAGTGGAAGGTGTATTCATATCAGCCTCATTGGAAACTACCTTCCTTACTTCAAACAAAATACCACTTTGAGGAACGGCCTTGGCATCAAATGCCACCATATTGTATGAATCAGGTGTTATATTGATAAAAGTTTTACCAGCGCTACCAATTGACTGATTCTCCGGGAGGCAGGAGACAGCCAGGAGTGAGGCGAGTAGCACAAACCCTGCTATTTTAATCTTTTTCATTGTATTCATATTGAGAATATTTAAATTTTTCAAATTATTTGTCCCACCATACTCTGGAATCCATCTTGTCTCCACCACTGATTCTCGCAACAGCTGCAGCAACACCAGCTGAATTCAAGCTGTAGTCAGTTGTTCCATACATGTACCTTCTTGGGATCACTTTTGGACTGTTGGTGGCATCTGGAGCCGGCAGTAAAGCCGGGTAACCAGTCCTTCTCCAATTGGACCACCCTTGCGTGCCATCACCAAAATAAGCGATGTACTGTTGCGTGGCAATTTGCTTCAGGTTGGTCCCTGCAGCACCCAAGGCAACATTCGCATTGGCCAAATAACCAGCAGTCGGGGCAGCAATTCCCCATTGTTCAAAAGAGGCGGTAATACCACTTGCATAGAGCGATGCGGTTGATTCGGAAGTCCATCCCTTGTCTGCAGCTTCTGCACGAGCCAGCAATATACTCGCAGCCCTTACAACTGCCAAGGAGGTAGTTTGCGTGCGATAAGAAGGAGCAAACACATAACAATAGTCAGGATTTGCACCAGTCCAAATCGTTAAAAAATCCCGGCTGCGACCATAAGGAACTCCCTTTGTAGATGCTACGCCATTCAGTGTAGCACCAAAAACAGACTGACGTGCATCACCACCTAAATTACTCATCAATGTAGTCATGGTTTCTGATTCACCGTAATCCTTGCGTCCATCATACATGTTGTAAAAAGGGTTCTTAAAGCTGCTGCCAGGAAATGCCAGCGTGAAATTATCAGCATTGGTTACAATAAGACCGGCACCATCAGCCAAAGCAGCCTTGAACTGTGTGGCAGCATAATCAGAAGAAGCTGGGTATTGTTTGGATAGACGAAGAGCCATCAATAATCTCATTGAATTGGCTAACTTCTTCCATTTAGAGATGTCGCCACCGTAGGCGATATCCCCTTTGATGGGCGCACCATTGTCGAATTTGGTAACTGCCTCAGTCAATTCAGTGATTATGCCTTTGTAGATAGATTCCTGTGTATCAAAATCTACGTTAGGATCACCTGTAAGGGCCTTACTGTAAGGGATATCACCCCATCTGTCTGTCAATGTCCAATAGATATAAGCTTTCAGAATTCTTGCGATTTGGATCTGGTTAGCGTTTGATCCTTGCAAAGCAGCTGTTGCCTTTGTAGCATCATCTGTATTGGTGATGATGATGTTCTGAAGGTCGTACAATCCACCTGAATAGTTGGCCATCGGAGTAGCCGAATTGGAAGCATAATTGGAAAATTCAGGATATTGTGTTTCTGAATAATACTGGCAATACAGTGCTGGGCCACTACTGCTTGCATATCCACCTATACCAGCTAACACATTGGTTAAAAGTGCTGATGTAATAGGTTTGTTGGTTGATCCGGGATTCACATTTGTATCTCCAAAGTCTTCCATCTTGGTACAACTTGTGGAAAGAAATACAATCCCTAGTGCCAGAACTCCTATTTTATGAAATGTTTTTTTCATGTTTAATAAATTTAAAGTTTTTATGCAATTAGAAATTGACCTTTATGTTCGCACCGAAAGAGCGTACACCTGGAAGCTGTCCTGCTTCTCCACTGGCTGCGGAAATTTCGGACGGATCAAAATCTTTTGTCTTGGCGTAAATTAACCATGGGTTTTGGGCGAATACAGAAACATTGATACTTGAAACAACTTTACTCCAGCCCATTTTCCCAACTGGCAGTCTGTATCCAAAGCTCAATTCCCGTAACTTAACGTAAGTCAAGTCATGGACAAATTCATCAAAATATTGCCGGCCATACATATTGTGCCAATATGTTTGAGCATCTACATAATAGTCAGCAGGTTTAAGGGTAGTTTCATCTACACCGAATACATGCACACCGCCTCCGTCAACAACTGCGTCACGGATAGGATTGCCTTTGTCGTTCAAACCTGAAGTCTTGGCTGTCAAACCGGAATAGGTTCCCCACATGTCAGACAGAGAGAAAAATTTACCACCAAACTGATAGTCAAGGTTCACCAATAATGTGAAGTCCTTCATAATGGTAAAGGTATTCTGTACACCACCGGTCATTTTTGGAAGTACGCTGCCGAAATAAGTATCAATTTTTGAAATGTAATTACCCGATTTATCCAAAAGTGGCAAACCTGAAATAGTATCTCTCTTCATACCTGCTCCAAATAGCTGTCCCCACTGTTTGCCAACGGAGTGAACCATGACGGGAGCATTGCTACCACCCCAGATGGACTGAACAGTAAACTGTTTGATGCCTTCTGCGATTTTAACAATTTCGTTCTTCATCAGGAAAGCAGCGGTAGCGTTGAAATCCCATGAGAAGTTCTTGGAAGCTATTGGTTTAATGTTCAAAGCAAGATCAACTCCCTGCTTGGAAATCTCACCAGTGTTGAGGTATTTTGAAGTAAAACCACTATAGTTGGAGATTGCAACCGAATAAGGAATATCCTTTTCTGTACCATCCCAATAAGTCGCTGTAATACCAACTCTGTTGTTGAAAAATCTCAGTTCAGCTCCGATTTCCTTTTGTGTTTTAACGGCACCTCTGATATTTGGGTCAACCAATTGATCAGGTGTGCTCATCAGGAAGTTGCCATTCCACTGGTAGGCACCTACTCCGTAAGCAAAACCAGGATAAGAAAATACTCCGATGGCTGTAGGAACTTCACCCCATGCTGCACGAACCTTACCAAAGCTTAGCCAAGGCAACTTAAGAAGATCACTAAACACCAACGATGCGCCAAAAGATTTTGACATAATCGAATTAGCTCCCGGAGGAAGAACAGAATACCAGTCATTCCGCAGTGTAAAGTCTGCGAAAGCGAAATCCTTGTAACCAACATCACCTCGGATGAAAGCTGCTTTGTATTTTTCAGAAGATCTGGAATTGCCAATTGAAGGCTGATCTTTTGAGTTATTTATTGCATAGAGATTCTTGATATTAAACCCGTTCACAGTACTTGCATTGTTACCTTTAATAACTGCAGTAAAAAAGTCAGTTCCGGCGTTGGCATTCACCTTGAAATCATTGAAGGTCTTGGAGAAAGAAATCAGAGATTCAACGTTTTCGCGGTTTGAATAAGAAGTACTTGTTGCATAATATCCTTTGGCCTCAGGAGAGTTACCTGTAGTTTGTGTGCCTGAATCGTACAAATCAGTACTGTATTTGGCTTCCGACCAAACGACATTTTGCTGACGTCTGTAAGTAACCTTTGCTGACAAATAATCAGTGAACTTGTAATTCATGGAAATATCACCAAAGAACCTGTCGGCTCTTGTTGGGATTTTCACCAAATCAAACCATTTGTAGAAGTTGTACCAATAGTTACCTGCATAGAAAGGTTTGGTATTGGTTGGGTCATAAGAATCAGGATTGTTGTGGTTCCAGCTGGCATAGATACCATCCGGGGTCCTCAAGTCTTTCAATTCTCTCATGATACCCATATCCAGATCACGGTGGAACCACTGGTTGAAGGAACCGGTTGACTGGTTTGAGTAACCATCATCAAACTCACCACTGGTAAGTGTGGTAAAGAAATTCACATTGGCTCCCAAAGTAAGATTCTTGGCAATGTCATACGAAGTTTTTAAACCAAAAGTGGTTTTGTTCAGACTTGTATTCGGCAAAAGACCTTTTACAGCAACGTTACCTAAACTGATGCGGATGTTGAATCCATCGGTAGACTTAGAAAAGGCAATACTGTTGTTCAAAGTAAGGCCAGAATCAAAGAAGTCTCTGGCATTATTAGGTTGAGGAACCAATTTTGCAGTTGTGCCAGTATATTTTGAACCTGGATACCATGAGTACCAAGGGATATACTCTTGTCCAGCCATTCTCGGACCCCAGCTGGAGTCGTCAGAATAATCATGGTAGTATTTTCCGTCAAGTGGTTTCCACTCAATTGGGTCGGTTGACTTGTAGTTATAACGAATCAAAGCGGAAGCAGCACCTCCGGCATAATCATTTTGATAATTTGGTGTAATATAAACATTGGAACCTAAAACACCACTGTTTAATTCAATGTTGACATTTTTACCACCGGATGTTTTACCTTTTTTTGTTGTAATAATGATAGCTCCGTTTGCGCCTTGAGCACCTAGAATAGCAGAAGCACTAGGTCCTGATAGAACACTTACGTCATCAATATCATCCATGTTGATGTCATTCGAATTCGGAAGAATAGTACCATCTACCACATAGAGGACACCATTACCCGTACTGAATCCACCATCACCACGTAAACGGATGTTACCGGTACGTCCCAATGCTGCGGCAGATTGCCCCTGGAACTGGATACCTGCAACCTTCCCTGCCAATGCGTTGTTAACGTTGGTTTGACGAACTGCGGTCAGTTTATCATTGGTAACAACCTGGTTTAAGGCAGTCGACCCCTTTGGGGCCCGCTTAATTCCATAACCACCGGTCACAACGACTTCACTAACAGCCACAGCTTCTGGCTTCAAAACAATTTTATAATTGCTGGCAGAAGTGACCGGGACCTCCTCGGAAGCCATCCCCACAAAAGATATCACAAGTGCCTTGGCACTATTTGGAACTTTCAATGAGAATTTACCTTGAATGTCGGTGATTGTTCCCAGCGTAGATCCTTTCACAACGACCGAAACCCCCGGGATAGAGGTGCCATCGTCACTGGAAGTCACAACTCCCGTAATTGAACGGGTCTGTGCGAAGACAACTTGTAATCCTATAAAACCCAGGAATACAAGCAACAGCGAAATTTTTCTCATAGACAAATTTTTAGCGTTAAACAAAATTGAACTGTATATAGTTAGTAATACAAAAATTGTCGTGCTTTTTCGAATAAATAACCAGAATTGTCAGATTTTCAATTAACAGCCCCTGTATCATCGCTATTGAAGCTATAAACCTTCTTTTTAAAGGAGATTGTAACCTTATGAAGCGAATGTGTTAAATATTGTTACATTTTGCAAATATATTTAAAGAAAAGGATCTTGCAATAGCTGAAGTAGATTCTTTTTACTGAATAACAGTCATTTATATGATATAAGTCATATAAGTAAACAATTTAACATCTCTGTGCAAATCTATCGTCTTGAAAATCTGATTATTAATTTTTTGTCTTGGAAGATTGTTAGACCGAACAAAATCAATTCAAATTTTGGGTCATTTCCATCTTTTTTTAATATATTGCACATATTATGGGGTCATTTTTGGAATTTTTGCACTTATTCACCATCACCTATCATAAAACATGGGGGTGATAAGAATAAAATTCATTTTGCAATAATTAAAATTTTCCGATTTGGCATCAATCGCTTTCATAAATTCAAGAATAAGGGACATATTTCCCTAACTAAATGCGTATTTAGCAATTTTATGTTAAGTACCCTTATTTTGAGGCTAGAGTATCTCTAACAACTGATGCAAATGTGTTATGAAAGTTGTGGTTGTTTTTTGGGGAAAACTGTTAAGTCGACTATCATCTTTGGGCAATTTATCTGGTTGCGGACAATAATAAACCTGATCCATCCCGAAAAGTTGAGCGCCAACAATGTCAGCATCCCAGGAATCCCCTATCATCAGACTTTTTTTCTTTGGCGCGTTCATTGATTTAACTGCATGTTCGAAGATTTTTCTATGCGGCTTTTGCGCCCCAACTTCTTCCGAAATGATCACTTTATCAAAATACTTTGTCAACCCCGTTTGAAAGAGTTTCTCTGCCTGAACCTCTCTAAAGCCGTTGGTAATAATAGCCATCTTGTATTTATGATGAAGATGATCCAGTACCTTAATGGCGCCAGGAACCAATCTTAATTGCCTGGGCATTTCTTCCAGGTAGGCATCGTTCAGGATATCACCAATGCCTGGCATGGGAGTATGATTCAACTCAAGTGATTCTTCAAATCTGAGTCCCCTCAATACACTCTTCGTGATCTTGTTGTCTCGGTACAGATCCCAAAGCCGCTCATTAACTTCGTAATATATAGGAAAATACGATTCAAAGGATCCAATTTTTTCCAGCAAATCCAATTTTTTTAATGCCAAATACAGGGCATCGTATGAATTTGCATTGAAATCCCAAAGGGTGTTGTCCAAGTCAAAGAAGAGATGCGTATACTTCATGGTTCATCATCCTCATCCAAAGGCCTATGATCTGCCTTACCTTCCACCACAATTACAATTTCACCTTTAATAGTTTTGGATTTGAAATGCGCCAGAACGTCTGCTACTGTCCCTCTGAAATTCTCTTCGAACAACTTGGTAAGCTCCCGCGAAACGGAAACCTTTCTCTCCTGACCAAAATATTCTGAAAACTGTTCCAAAGCTTTCACCAACCGATAGGGCGATTCGTAAAAAACCATGGTCCTGGTTTCATTGGACAACTCCTTCAGTTTCTTCTGTCTACCTTTTTTAGGTGGCAAGAAGCCTTCAAAACAAAAGCGGTCACTTGGAAATCCGGAGTTGACCAACGCCGGGACAAAAGCCGTTGCCCCAGGCAAACACTCCACCTCTATACCCTTCTCCAAACATGTTCTCACCAGCAAAAAACCCGGATCTGAAATTGAAGGGGTACCAGCGTCAGATATCAAAGCAATAGAATCACCGGAAAGAATCTGATCTGCAATTCGTTCAACAGTTTTGTGTTCGTTAAATTTGTGATGCGAGACAAGTCTGGTGGGAATTTCATAGTGCCGCAACAAATGAGATGAGGTACGTGTGTCCTCCGCTAAAATCAAATCAACTTCCTTTAAAATACGAACCGCCCTGAGCGTGATGTCTTCAAGATTGCCGATTGGAGTGGGGACGATGTATAGTTTACTCATAAGTTGAGAGTTGAGAGTTGAGAGTTAGAAGTTGAGACATGAGAGATGAGACATGAGACATGAGATTGCGTGAAATCTTGATTGGAGCATACTTCACTTTAGCCTTTAACCTTTAGCCTTTAGCCTTTAGGTTCGGAGAACCTCCTCTTTACCAATTGTACAAATTTCTCTGAGGCTTCACTCTTTGTCCACCTGAAATTAGCTTTCAGGTATTCAACTGCTTCCTGGATGTTGGCCAGTCGATCCAGTGCTGCAACTGTTTCATCCAGCTTTGACTTGTCATTGTTAAAGAGCTCACGCTGGAAAAGATATCGGTCATTCAGAATCAGTCCTTCTTTCAGACTTTTGAGAGGTGCTTGTTTGAAAATAGAAAACTCCTCCTTTTTCTCCTCTATATTTAGCAATGAAGTTTCCTCATTTTCAGTTTTGAAAAAACTTCTCTTCGCCTGAAAAGGTTCTGGCTGCGCTTCCGGCACATCATTCTCTCCTGAAATTTCCGGTACAGAAGGTTCTGAGTCCGAAATCTGATATTCTGCCGGTGCAAGGATGATTTCAAATACTGGTTTCTCTTCTTTCTCCGGTACCTTTACTTCTTTTTCAACATCGTATTCCGGAATATTTATTGAAACTGACTTTTCAATCTCCTGCTTAACTGGAATTTCCAATTCCATCGCACTTTCTTCCCGAAAAATAGTTGAAGAGGCCTGAGATAAAAGCATTTCAAACTCCTTTGCAACAATTTTTGACCTGGCAATGGCGAGTTCGACCTCCTCCTTTGTTAAATGATCATCATCAATCATTCCGGTTGCCAGTTGGTTGAGCAGATCAAGTTCTTCCCTGATAACCCTGAGCCATATTTTTCTATCCATCCGATACTAATTTTCGCGTTTGACTTGCAATTGGTAAAAATACAAATTTAACCACACCATTCTATCTTAAAAGAAGATGAGAGAAGCAGAAAAAAACTATTTTTGAAGTATGTTTATCGAAAGCAATTTAAACAATGGCCGCAAACGTGGCTGGATCGAAGTCGTCGTTGGCTCTATGTTTTCAGGAAAAACAGAGGAGTTAATACGTCGCTTACGCAGGGCTGAAATTGCCAAACAGCGGGTCGAAATATTTAAACCCACCACCGATACGAGGTACTCTTTGTCAGAAGTAGTATCACACAATGAAAACTCCATCCGGTCGACAGCCATCGACAATTCCTCAACCATTTTGCTGCTATCAGGCAATATTGATGTGATCGGAATTGATGAAGCCCAATTTTTTGACGAAAATCTTGTTGAAGTGTGCAACAAACTGGCCGACATGGGTATCAGGGTAATCGTTGCTGGTCTCGATATGGATTTCAGGGGAGTTCCATTTGGTCCAATGCCAGGATTAATGGCATGTGCTGAGTTTGTCACCAAGGTTCATGCAGTTTGCATGCGCTGCGGGCATATTGCCCATTTCAGTCACCGATTCTCAGAGGCAGAAAAATTAGTCCTCCTTGGCGAAAAGGATAGCTACGAACCTCTCTGCAGGGAATGTTTCCGGGCCATCAACAAAAAATCGTGAAGGGTTATACTTTGTCTGAAGTCGCTGTCATCCTGCATGGTCAGTTATTTCACTATGGAACCGCTACCAACCAAACAGTCCGATACCTGGCTTTCGATAGCAGAACCATTCTTTCTGGTCAGGGCACCCTCTTCTTTGCCTTAAGAAACGACAGAAATGATGGACACCATTATATTATAGATGCAATCGGCAAGGAGGTTACCTTATTTGTTGTTTCAGAACTTCCTGAACCAGCTAACTACCAGCAATCTGTCTCCTTCATCGTTGTTGATGATACCCTGACTGCTCTGCAAAACCTTGCCGCTTACCACCGAAAACGTTTCGACTATCCGGTCGTTGCCATTACCGGAAGTAATGGTAAAACAGTGGTTAAAGAGTGGCTATCTGAAATTATAGGAGCGAATCTTCGTGTGGTTAGAAGTCCCCGCAGCTACAACTCTCAAATCGGAAATCCGCTCTCTGTCTGGCTGATGGATGACAGTTTCGATCTTGCACTTTTCGAAGCTGGGATATCAAAACCAGGCGAGATGAAGCGGTTAGAAGCGATACTTAGCCCGGATCATGGGATCTTTACCCACCTGGGGAATGCTCATCTGGAAAATTTTTCATCCCGGGAGGAGTTGGTCCGGGAAAAGGTAAAGCTTTTTGTTAACTGCAAATTAATTGTCTATTGCAAAGACTTCGAGCCCGTTCACAGGAACCTATTGCATTTGAAATATTCAATCAAACCTGAATTTTTTTGTTGGTCGATTGAGAAAGACTCTGATTTACAAATACTTTCAAAAGAATGTTCCGGTCAGTCGACTTGCATCAAAGCACTTTATCTTGGAGATGTCGTTTCAATTGAAATCCCCTTCACGGATGGTGCTCACATCGAAAATGCCATTCATTGCTGGGCTTATCTGTTGGCTTCAGGGAAGAAGACTGGAAGTTTCGAACATCTTTTTCTGCATCTGTCGACCGTCTCGATGCGTCTCGAAATAAAGAAGGGGATCAATGGATGCGCCATCATTGATGATAGCTACAACTCAGACACCGCCTCGCTCATTACTGCGTTGGACTTCCTTGTCCAGCAAAAAGATACCCGCAAACTCAATAGTACGCTAATACTATCAGACATTCTCCAGTCGGGACAGAATCCGGAGTTGCTCTACCATGAAGTCTCTGAATACATCAGGCTGCGCAACATTTCCCGGATTATTGGCATCGGCCAGAAAATCAGCAGTTTTTGCAAATTTTTTCAGGTACAATCACAGCATTTCTATCCTGATACCGAAGAATTTCTGCTGCATTTTCATGAATCTGATTACAAAGATGAGGTGATCCTTTTGAAAGGTTCCAGAAGTTTTCGCTTTGACAGGATATCTTCGCTTTTACAGGAGAAAAGGCATCAGACTGTTATGGAGATTAACCTGAGTGCTTTGGTGCATAACCTCAATCATTACCGCAATCAGCTCAGACCTGAAACCAAACTGATGGCTATGGTTAAGGCTTTTTCGTATGGGACAGGATCAGTGGAAGTAGCGAGAATCCTGCAGTTTCGAAGAGTCGATTATCTGGCAGTTGCCATTGCTGATGAAGGATTAGAATTGCGGAACGCAGGCATTGAATTGCCTATCGTGGTGATGAACCCGGAAGAACATAGTTTTGGCGCAATGATAGAAAACAGGCTGGAACCTAACATCTATCGCTTTTCACTCTTAAAAAGCTTTGATGAGGTATTGAAAAGAAGTGCGGTGAACAACTTCCCAATCCACATCAAGATCGATACAGGAATGAAAAGACTTGGCTTTGATTCGGTTGAAGAGATTGAAAATCTTGTTAGCTATATTCAAAAGAGAGACACACTTTACATCCGATCCGTATTTACACATCTGGCTGTTAGTGAGGACCCCGGAAATGATGCTTTTACCCATCATCAATTTGAGCTATTTAGCAAGATGACGCAGCCCATCGCATCCGGCTTCAGTTATAAAATACTGTTTCATGTCCTAAATTCAGCAGGCATCGAACGTTTTCCTGAAATGCAACTGGATATGGTCAGACTTGGAATTGGTTTGTATGGATCAAGTCAGGGGCAAGCGTCACAACTAAAAAATGTTGCCACACTGAAATCTACCATCTCGCAAATCAAGACTATACTCCCTGGTGAAACAGTTGGATATGGCCGAAATTTTGTCGCAAAATACCTTACCAGGATTGCCGTAGTCCCCATCGGTTATGCTGACGGATATAGCAGAAAGCTTGGAAATGGCATTGGCAGGATGCTGATCAATGGTCAGGCAGCACCAATTGTTGGAACTGTTTGCATGGACATGTGCATGGCCGATGTGACAGATATAATTTGCCAGGAAGATGATACCGTCATTCTTTTTGGAGATGGACAGCCGGTTGATATGGTAGCCAAATGGATGGAAACGATTCCTTACGAAGTGCTTACGACTGTTGGGCAGAGGGTTAAGAGGATATATTTTGAAGAGTGAAAATTGACTTGGGGACTGGGAGACTGGGGGACCGTAAGGGTTAATATTTGGGTGTTTTGGATGGGAAGTGACCTTAAAAACATATTAAACTAAGACTAAAAAATATATCAATAAGAAATCGGAAATTTCATTCAATGTACTCTCCCAGTCCCCTTGTCCCCAAGTCTCCCAGCCTTTGAGTCATCCTTGTTTAGATATCTTCTCCAGCTTCGAGAGATCCGTAATCTTAATCTTACGGCCATCCATGGCTATGATTTTTTCACCTGCAAAAGTGGATAGGGTACGAATAGCATTGGAAGCAGTCATGTTTGAAAGACTTGCCAGATCTTCGCGCGAAAGGTAAACCTTCAGGGTCTGACCGTCATTTTCAAAACCATATTTTTCCTTTAAAAACAAAATTGACTCTGCCAATCTTCCTCGGATGTGTTTCTGCGTTAAACTTACCGTTCTATGGTTGGAATGCCCAAGTTCAAGGGCCAGGTCCCTGAGAAGGGCCAATGAAAAATTATGATTCTTCAGCAGAACATTGTATAATATATCAGGCGGTACCGTAACAATTTCAGAGTCTTCAATCGCAACAGCAGTTCCATTATGTGGTTCACCTGCAAGAAGAGAGCGGTAACTAATCAGACCATTCTCTGTGAACATCCTGATAATCTGCTCCCTGCCACTAATACCTTCCTTGATAAGCTTCACCTTCCCCTCTTTAAGGTACTGCATCCCAATAGGTGCATCGCCTTCCAGGAAGATGTAGTCATTTTTGCGGTATCTGTTTATGGATGAGTTTGCTCTGAGGACGGACATCTCTTCGGAAGTCAGCAGGTTAAAAATGCAGTTCTCCCCTTTGAATTGACTCTCAAAACCAAAATTATCGGACATTGCTGAGAAAAAATGTTGTAAAACATCTCAAAAATATAAATTAATCTACCAAAATCAAAACAAGGTCACATATTATGTCTACCAATGAATCCCTCCCAACCACGGATTGCGCAAATTTCACGGATTAAAAGAAAAAATGATTTCTCCGTTTCAATTCTTCAATCCACGGAGTTCCACTCGCCCTGTCTCCCAGTCCCCAAGTCTCCCCCTCTTTCTAAAGCGGGTACCGTGCGACGATCGGCATTTTCCTGCCAAATCCAAAAGCCTTGGAAGAAATCCTTAAAGTCGGAGGTGCCTGAAACCGTTTGTATTCATTTCGGTTGACCAAAGTCACTACTTTTCTGACAATGGCTTCATCATAACCATCAGAAATCAGATCTTGCACACTCCTCATCTGATCGATGTATTGAAATAGTATGGCGTCCAGCAATTCATATTCCGGCAAGGAGTCAGAATCTTTTTGGCCAGGTCTAAGTTCAGCCGAAGGCGGTTTTAAAATTGTGTTTTCAGGAATAATCTCTTCATCCCTATTGATAAATCGCGACAACTGGTAAACCTCCGTTTTGTACAGATCACCCAGGACGGATAATCCCCCGTTCATGTCGCCATACAAAGTACCATAACCTACTGCAGCCTCGCTTTTGTTTGAAGTATTGAGCAAAATAAATCCAAATTTGTTGGAGAATGCCATCAATAAAGTACCCCGGACCCTGGCTTGAATATTTTCTTCTGTCAGATCTGAAGGTAAATTTCTGAAAGTTTCTGCCAGAGTTCGTTCAAAAGTCATGGTGATTTCGTGTATTGGGAGCGTCTCATACTTTACGCCAAGCCTATTGGCAAGTGCGACGGCATCATTGATGGAGTGATCGGATGAATATTGTGATGGCATCAGCAAAACATTCACATTTTCAGAACCAAGCGCTTTTACAGCCAGCACAAGAGTTAAAGCAGAATCGATTCCTCCTGATAAACCAAGTGTGGCTTTGCGAAAACCCGACTTTCTAAAATAATCAGAAATACCCAGAACCAGCGCCTGATAAATTTTCTCAGAGGTTTCTGTCACAGGCTGTATTTCATTCAATTCATTTTCCAGGGTATCCACAATGGCAAAATCCTCCTTGAAATAGGCCAGCTCTTTAACCACTTTCCCATCCCTATCCACCATCACCGATCCGCCATCAAATATCAGCTCTGTTTGCGCGCCAACCTGATTTACATAAATAATTGGGACCTTGTATTTAACAGCATTTTCGATCAGAATATCCTTCCTCAATCTTTCCTGGTGGTAGGAAAAAGGTGAAGCCGAAAGGTTGATCATAAGATCGGGAATTTGTCTGCAATATTCTTCTATCGGGGAAGTAGAATAAAGATTCTCTCTGGCAAAGGTGCTCATAACCTTCTGGTTGAACCAAAGGTCTTCACATATTGTCACAGCAATTTTACTGCCATTCAATTCAATAAGATTAAACTCCTTGTTGGATTCAAAGTGACGGTATTCATCAAACACATCATATGTTGGCAACAGGGTTTTGCTATGAATACTTTTGATGGCACCATCCTTCAGAAAAAAAGCAGAATTGAAAAGCATCTTTCCTTTCGGACTTGAGTTGATACTTGGTCCGCCAACCAGGGCTGCAATTCCGATGCAACTTTCAGCTATCTTCTCAACTGCAGCGAGTGCTTCCTGAATAAATTCCAGACGTTCCAAAAGATCGTTGGGATAATAACCACATACCGACAGTTCAGAGAAGACGACCAGATCGGCACAACCGGCTTTTGCATTTTGGATGGCAGCTATGATACGGGCACTGTTATCCGGAAAATTTCCTACATGGTAATTCAATTGTGCCAGGGCTATCCTCATGAGTCTCTTTTCTGAATATATATTATAAAAGATTTAAAAGACTGATCGATTTATTTTGTCAATCTTAACGACAAAAATAGATAAATTC